>JABGUO010000312.1 GCA_018646565.1 Opitutia bacterium
AATTTCTTTCCTTTTTCTTCTTCCATTATTGGGGTTTATTTTCCCGGTCTTATCTCAGGATCGGCCGAGTCGCCCAAATGTAGTTTTGCTTTTGGCGGATGATTTGGGATGGCAGGATGTTGGTTGTTATGACATCGATGTGAAGTCCCCTATGGAAACTCCCCATATTGATGCTTTAGCAAAAAAAGGAGTGCTTTTTCGCCAGGGTTATTCGCCGGCTCCCACCTGTGCTCCTACCCGTTGTGCGATAATGAGTGGTCGACACCCTGCGATTGCGCAAAAGACTCATGTAGTAGGAGGGAATCCTCCGACCCCCTACAACAAGACTGCTCACGCGGTCATGGATCCATGGATCAGTGGACGAATGAAGTTATCGGAGGTAACCATAGCGGAAGCTCTTCAGGGAAATGGATACGCGACTGGGCATACGGGTAAGTGGCACATGGCAATTGATCACAATGCATTTCCTCAACCTGAGGATCAGGGATTTGAATTTACACGCCATGACCTCGGCGAAAGTCGGGCAATGCGACCCAATCGCCTGGAGGGTTTTGCCAGTCGGGCGAAGAATGATCGCTATCAGTTAGATCAGGGGGGATTTCCAAAAGACCAAACGACTTTGGATGCAATTGAATTTATCCAAGAAAATAGAGATAAGCCTTTCTTTCTTTACTACGCAGCATGGCTGGTTCATACGCCAATTCATTCTCGTAGTAAGGCATTACTTAAAAAGTATTGCGACAAGCTGGGTGTGGATTTTCCAACTAATCCAAATGGTTGGGAATTGAAGGGACAGCAAAATCCTTACTATTGTGCGATGGTTGAAATGCTTGATCATTACTTTGGAATGGTAATTGAGTATCTTGAAAAAACTGATGATCCGCGCTGGCCGGGGCACAAGTTAATCGAGAATACCTACATCATACTGACTTCTGATAATGGAGGAATGGAACGAGTACCGGGAGAAATCATTACCGATAACTATCCATTGGATAAGGGCAAGATCAATGCGAAAGAGGGTGGGGTAAGGGTTCCGTTTATCATTAGTGGTCCAAAGATTAAAGCTAATCAGGAAAGTAATGTGATGGTTAATGGCTTGGATTTTTATCCGACGATTTTGGCTTGGACGGGAACCAAAAGGCCAAAAGTGCAAAATGTAGATGGCTCCGATTTAAGAAACTTCTTGGAGACTGATCCACAGTCTGCAAAATTAGTAAAGGACAGTCGTGGAGAAACTAGAGATTCAATGGTCTGGCACTTTCCCCATGGAGTGGCTCAGCAATCCACTATACGGGAAAATGGTTGGAAGTTAATTTATAACTATATGCCCCAAAAGCCCAGGCTTGAACTTTTTCAATTGTATCATGACTATCCTAGTCCATCCCAACGAATTGATATTGAAGAAGCGAGAAACTTAGCTGCGGAAATGCCTCATAAGGCGGAGCAGATGAGAAAAGAGTTATTTCACAGGCTAGATGAAATGAATGCATCCTATCCTTATCAAAACCCATATTATAAAGGGATTTCTGCCCATAAAGAAATGGTTTGTTCTCTAGTAAGAAATGGAAAAATTGGAAACGAGGTATGGGCACAGTTTAGAGAACATGGATCGAGAGTGACTGGTGGACAAATTTGTTACACCTTGAACGGAGGAATGAAATCTGAGGAATGGTATGTGACACCAGCTCAAATAAAGGGGAATCGATTAATCGGTACACTTCCGATTGGCAGTACGCATTATGTCTTCAATTTGGTGGATGAGCATAATTTCTTAGTTTCTTATCCCGAGATGCCCGATAAGTTGGAAGCTGGCAAAATGAAAGGCCAATGTCCTTATTCAAATGCGGCAATTAAAGTAGCCGGCAACTGAATTTTACTTGATTGATTTGTAGGCTACTTGAGCGAATGCCTTTTTTTACCACAGCGAACTAACTCCAATCGAGCATTCGTTCGATGGGAGCTCTTGCTTGATCAATGATTTCATCCTCCATGGTGATTTCTGGACCGCCTGTTTCTAGGCAGTTTGCTAATTTAGGAAGAGTATTCATTTTCATGAATCGACAATCATTACAGGCACAATTTCCAGTCGGTCCTGCAATGAATGATTTGTCAGGGAGTTCGCGGGTAAG
>JABGUO010000313.1 GCA_018646565.1 Opitutia bacterium
ACAATATCAACTTCAAAGCGAAGGTTTCTAATGATGTATTGTTGTCTTTCAGGGGTATTCTTACCCATAAAAAACTTGAGCATCTCCTTAATAGATTCATGGGCATCAATTTTAACAGGATCTAAACGGATATCATCAGCAATAAAGTGCTTAAACTCATCCGGTGAAATTTCTCCTAATCCTTTAAACCTAGTTATTTCTGGATTTTTCCCCAAGGTCTTTAACGCGGCTTCTCTCTCCGCATCATCGTAGCAATAGAGCGTTGTTTTTTTATTCCTGACTCGAAACAAGGGAGTCTGTAAAACAAAGAGGTGGCCTTGCCGAATTAACTCAGGAAAAAATTGAAGGAAAAAAGTGATAAGTAATAATCGAATATGCATCCCGTCCACATCCGCATCAGTTGCAATTACAACTTGATTGTAACATAAATCTTCTAGGTCTTCCTCAATTCCAAGTGCGGCTTGAATTAAGTTAAACTCTTCGTTTTCGTATACTACTTTACGAGTCAATCCAAACGAGTTTAATGGCTTTCCCTTAAGACTAAATACAGCCTGAAATTGAACATCTCGGGCTTTCGTAATCGAACCACTTGCAGAATCTCCCTCTGTGATAAACAATGTACTTTTAAATCTATTTTTATCCTTGGTGTTTAAATGGACTCGACAATCCCGCAGTTTACGGTTGTGAACCTTACTTTTCTTGGCTCGTTCTCGGGCAATCTTTTGGATTCCCTTGAGCTCTTTTCTTTCTCTTTCGCTTCTTTGTATCTTACTTTGAAGGGCATCTGCAGTTTCAGGATTCTTATGCAAAAAGTTATCCAGTTTTTCTTTCAGGAAATTCCCTACAAATGATCGAACTGTTTCGCCCTCTGGCGCCATAGTGAGGGAGCCCAGTTTTGTCTTTGTTTGAGATTCAAAAACCGGTTCCTGTACTTTCACACTGATCGCAGCAACTAAACCGCCACGAATATCGGGTGCATCAAAGTTCTTTTTTGTAAAGTCACGAATGGTTTTAACTAATCCTTCACGAAAAGCAGCCTGATGGGTACCCCCCTGGGTCGTGTGTTGTCCATTAACAAAAGAAAAATAGTCTTCCCCGTATTGTTCGATATGGGTAAAAGCGACTTCAATATCACTCCCCTCCAAATGAATAAAGGGATACAAAGGTTCTTCTGAGAGGTTTTCTTCCAATAAATCTTTTAAACCATCCTTGGACCGAAAACGTTTACCGTTGTATTTGATCGTTAATCCACGATTCAAATAACTGTAATAACGCATCATGCGTTCAACAAATTCATTCCGGTAGCGAAACTTTTTAAACATTTCTGCATCCGGGGTGAACATGATCAATGTGCCATTTTCTTCTTTAGTACCCTTATTTTTTTTATCCATGGTGTTTGGTTCACCGCATGAAAATTCAATTCGCCTCGTCTCTCCCTCACGAAAAGACTGAATGTCAAAGTTGCTTGAAAGTGCATTTACTGCCTTGATACCGACACCGTTCAATCCAACAGACTTTTTAAAAGCCTCTGAATCGTATTTTGCACCAGTATTAATCTTGGAGGAACAATCTAAAAGTTTTTCCAAAGGAATACCACGTCCATGATCCCGTACCACTACATTTTGCCCATCGCACTCGATATCGATCTGTTTACCAAATCCCATTACAAATTCGTCGATGCAATTATCAAGGACTTCTTTAAGAAGTACATAAATGCCATCATCCTCGGATGAACCGTCGCCCAACTTTCCAATGTACATCCCAGGTCTGAGACGTATATGCTCCTTCCAATCGAGCGATTTTATACTATCTGCTGTATAATTATGTTCCGCCATTTTTCCCTAAATACCATTACCACCTTTATTCTTTATGCGAAGAAGATTTGCCTTTGTCCACAGGAAAAATGAATAATAGATCAAATTCTTTAAAAACAAACTTTTCGATGATCAATAATTACTGGCTCGCCATTCGACAATTAGGAGATCGGCGCCTATGGAAACCGGTATTATGGGCTACCCTCTTTTCATTACTCTCTCTCGCCCTCGTTATGTTTATCGGAACCTCTGCGGCGGGTTGGTTTTTTGACTCTATTTTTTCCTATTTTGATTCTTATGAAAAAGGTTCATGGATAAGAATTGTAGCACAATCAATACTTGTAATTTTCTTCATTTTACTGGGTTTCTTTTTCTTCGGATCCATCCACGCTGCGTTTTTGGGAATATATATTGATGATATTATTAACGCAGTCCAAGAAAAACACTACCCCGACATCGTACTGCAACCCGCACCCAAGCTACACACTTCAATCCTTATCTCCATTCGCTTAGTCGTACTGAGTGCGATTGTCAATTTGATCGCGGCCCCATTTTTTTTATTGGGATGGTTTTTTCCTCCGCTTGGGATTGCACTTCAACTTGGCGTCAATGGATTTTTATTTGGTAGAGAATATAAAGTCACATTGAAACAAAGGTTACCCCAGGAAAACTTTACTCAAAACGAACCTTTTACCGGGTATGGATCTCTCGGTGCAGCACTAATGATGGTTCCTCTAGTAAATCTTTTTGCCCCACTCCTTATCTGTAATTCTATTTTCCATGCAATTATGAAAAACAAAACAAGCAATTAGCTTTTATAATACTAATTCTGCAACTTTTGTACTGACCGAACTAATCTGGCATGATGTAAACGTGCGACCTGCCACATATAAGTACCGGTCGACCGGCCATATTGATTCGCGGTAGCATGTGCCAAATAATTCATGGCTCTTTGAGGATCCTCCTCCGTTAATTCCAAATAAATTCCGACATATAAATTGGCATGAAAAAGAACACGGACTTCATATTGAGGAGGAAAGTGTTGCTGCTTAATTCTATCAAACACATCCTCAGGTGAAATTTCTCCAGCAAACATTGAATAAAGCCATGGGTAAGGAGGACGGTCGTCCTGAGAATAGCGAAGAAGGTCTTTTCTTGCTTTGTTAAGTCCGCTCAATTGAAACTGAGACATAAATCTCCAAATTCCATTTTCTCGATCCACTTCATCA
>JABGUO010000314.1 GCA_018646565.1 Opitutia bacterium
CCGGAGTCGGCGTAGCGTGCTATATCAAGCCAATGCCTGGAGAAATGTTCTCCATAATGCGGTGAAGCCATTAACTTCTTGGCATAAACAGACAAAGCATTATTCGATTTTTTAAACTCTTTCTCAAACTTACTGGCCTCGGTGGGCTTTGGTGGCAATCCGGTAAGTCCGAAGGAAAGGCGGCGGTATAATTCACGGGCTGTGGCACCCGGTGCGTAATCCAGATCGAATTCCTTAAGTTTTCGATTCACAAACCAATCAACTGGATTTATGCCAGCGGGAACCTTCTCTACCTTGAGTGGACGGTAAGCCCATAACTTTTCAGTCTCGTATCGGCGGTTCTGCCAGTCTTCGGAAAGTGCCTTCGATGTGACTACTTTCTCGCCCTCCGCATACTCTTCCTGAATATCGGCAATCTGCTGGTCACTTGGCCAGGGTGCCCCATAATTAATCCAGTCACGAATCCACCCGGTCTCTTCATCGGTTAATTGATCAGTTTCCTTAGGAGGCATCTCAAGGTCTTCTTCCACTCGGGTACTGAGAATGTAAAGATAACTTTTTTCTCCCTGCCCCGGGATCAGGACTTCATCTTCAAAGATTTCTCCTCCCCGCAGCATCGATTCTCTACTCCGCATGTCAAAATCACTCTTAATCTTTTCCAGTTTATCACCATGACAAGCCATACACTTCTCAGCAAACAGGGGTTTAAGCTTCAAAGAAAAGAGTTTCTCCCCTATTGAGGGTTCTACTGAATATGCAGAATTTGCGAAGAATAAGAAAACAATGAAATAGCGAAGGTTCATACTCATCGATTTGGTTTCCCCATATTGTAGATATCTGCAATTTCATCTGAGGACAGAACGACTGAAAAAATACCAAACTCATCAATTCTTCCATTGAGGCTACGGATTGAACCTTGATTTATCGGTTTACTCCAATTACCCAGATCGCTTTTTCCGATTCTAAGTTTCTCAATTGGCTTATGATGTTGGACTCCGTCGACCACCGTGATTTCTTTTCCATTAATATAGTTATGAACTTTGCCAGTGCCCTGTTCCACTGTCACTGCAAGAAGAAACCACTTGCCGCTATCTGCGGGTGTCCAAAAACTTTCAGAATAAAAACGCCTGTTATTTTCATACAGATCCACAACGCCTGTCGGGCTGGTTGAGAAATGAATGAAGCCCGTCTTTGATATTTGCCAATGAATCTCGTAGGGATCGAAGTGGTCTGTAAGAAATAAAGAATTCAGGGATCGGTCCAGTGCGTCGATCCTAACCCAGGCAAAAAGACTCAGGGCTTCCCATTTACCTTGAATGTCAAAACGGACCCTGTCCCCCTCGGAACGGAAATCCAGGGCTGGTTTTTTCGACCAACGGCCATGAGACACCCGAGCACCAACTATTCCACCGTCACATTCACTGCCGAGTCCGTTTACGGCACGATTTTTTAATCGACGCGAGGAGGGACTTAGATTCTCAAAGTCATAGTAAGCAATCAATCTTTGGTCTTTGGCGATTCTCTCACTCGATTCCTTCCATTCTAAATAATGTAAGTTCTCGGTATTTGCGGACGCAGATACCACATCACTTATATCAGGAAACCGATCGGGTCTGGCGGGGCTTTGTAGAATCGGATCCCCACCAGTTAAATTAGCCGCAAGACCCTCTGTCAGAAGAATTGGGGTGCCGGACTTACCAGTGATCCGAACTTCACCGTCAAAAACCAAAACGTCCGCTTTTCCTGTCTCGTAGTTCACTTCCAATCCAAAACTGGTTCCTAAATCCTCAAGCAATACCTCTTTTGCCAAAATCTCAAATCCTCGGGCAGCGGGTGGAACTTGAGCCTTGACCCTGCCATAATGGAGAACCGCTTTATTTTCGTTAATTAACTCGAATTTTGCTGGAGCCGAAAGACTGATTGCAGCCCCACCGTAAAAGTCTATCTGTGCAATTCCTTCAACAAGAGTTATAAGACTCGGCTCCAAAGGTGACCCAACCTGAAAATCCTCTTTTTTCCATTTAGCTCCTGCCTGTGCTGTTATGACTGCCACGCTTTGAACTGGTATGCCCAAATCAGGTGAATCGGTTTCGGGAAGATCGGTTTTGGGTAACCAAGTAAGAATCAAAAACGAAAAAATACCAACTAATGCGGTGGCTGTAATCCAGCCCCAACCCCATCGATGAAGCCAAGATTCCTCCTGTTTTAATTCGCTGTCTTCTATCGGCGATTTGGATCCTTGCTCATAGTGAGCATCTTGCAAAGCTGCATCCATTCGAGCCGATTCGATGTACTCGCGCCGTGCATCGGGATTATCCTGCAGATAAGATTCGAGTCGTTTGAATTCTTCAATGGAAAGCATGTCATCCAAATGCTTTTGGACTAGTTTTTGTAATTCGCCGTCATTCATTTTAACTTTGCTTTCATCTGGATGAAAAAGTCATGCCGGGGGCAGTCGAGCTTCAACGCAGGATTTGAGTTTCTTTCGTATTCGGTCGATCATCTTGTAAAGAGAAGTTGCGGATTTTCCAATTTCTTCAGCTATCTGCTTAATGGTCTTTTCGCCTTGATAAACCAACTGGATTAGTTGTCTCGATCTTTGAGGTAACCGGTCGATACAAAGTTGAAGCGCTTCAGTATAATCTTTGCTTGATAATTCGCCCTCCAAGTCCTCGCTGGATTCAGCCAGAAGATCGATTAGATCTTCGTTAAAAACCAACCGGTCTCTGCTCATTTTTCGGCGATATTTCAAGACTTCAAAACGAGCAATACCCCGGGCCCATTTCATGAAGTCAGAACCGACCTCAAACTTATCCCATTTTCTCCACATGATAACAGCTACTGCCTGAGATATCTCCTCGGTAGCATTCCAATCCATACCAGTGGAACGGACAAACGAACGGATGTGCCGTTCATTTGTAGCTAAGAGCTTTACGAAAAGTTTATCTGTATTTGAATGGGACAAAGACTTTACTGTTTAAAAATATTTTTAATTTTAGCTGGTGGAAATAAGTGATCCGCCGGCGCTGGCTGATTTATAAATTCTCTCGATAATTTGGATATCCCGCAAGCCCATCTCACCGGACGCCTTAAAATTTTTCTCTCCCCTTTTAATAGACTGGGCAAATTCGTCTAACAGCACCCCCTGCTGGAGGGTTTGTTCCAATTTGATTTCTTTTCGACCATGAAAGAGAGTCTTCGGGTTTGGTTTACCAGCTCCGGATTGGCCGTATGCACTACCCCATCCTTTGTCGTTACGGGGGCCCCCTTTTATCTCGACCGAACCTCGATCTCCCAGTGTGATGCACTGATGATGGCTATGGCTGTAACTTGCCCTGCAGATCGCTTGAAAGCCATCGTCGAAAAGTAGTTCATAACTCATTGTTTCTTCTATCCCATCAGGAAAGATATCGGGATGCACTTTACTGCTCATTCCACGAACAGATGAAGGTGTTCGCCCGCTAAGGTAGCAGGCAGCCTGTATAGGGTAAACACCCGTATCGAAGAGTGCACCACCACCTGCCATCTTGGGATCGAGTAACCATTTTTTAATTTTGTCTTTATTGGGGCCCTGCAAACCTCTTGCATACCCCCAGGAAAACTCGTAATTACCGGAGGAAATTTGGCCAAACTTATCGTTGCTGATAATTTCAGTAGCTTTGACATGGTGGGGCTCCCATTGCAGGCGATAATTCACTCCAAGTAGCACTCCTGCCTTCTTTGCTGAAGCGATCATCGCTTCACATTCACCGCTCGAGATTGCCATCGGTTTTTCAACCATTACATGCTTACCGGCTTGAGCACACTTGATTGCATACTCGGCATGCATGGCATTTGGCAGGGCGATGTGAACCATATCGATTCGATCATCCTCAGCCAGACGATCAATCTGATCGTATCCGTAAACTGCATCTTTCGGGAATTGGTATTGGCGACTCCATTCCTCACCTTTTTGCTTACTGCCCGTAACCACGCCAGCCAATCTTACATGAGCACAACTCGATACTTCTGGGGCAATACACCCGGTTGCATAACCACCCAGACCGACAATCGCGAGACCCAGCTTCTTACTTTTACTGGATGCTGCTTTGGTAATCAAAGGCCCTGATTGCAAAGCCATAAT
Source organism: Opitutia bacterium (assembly GCA_018646565.1). GTDB lineage: Bacteria > Verrucomicrobiota > Verrucomicrobiia > Opitutales > Seribacteraceae > Seribacter. The sequence continues at coordinate 4,124 of JABGUO010000314.1, forward strand.
AGCTGCCAGACCTTTTACAAAAGTACGTCGTTGGAAATTTGATTCAGAATGAGGAAACTGTAAATTATTTTTCATTTCAAACAATATACTCCCGGTTGGTCTGCAGATTGCCCATAAAAAATAATTGTTGGAAGAAATTTAGACTCTTGTGGTAACACTTCCGCACTATCAATTCTGCTGCATTAGAATTGAAACTTGGCAACATATGCAAAACTCATTGTAGTCACTGCCACCCAATGGAAGTCACCACTATCATCATTCATAAAGTCGATCGATGACGCTCGCTCGGGTAACGCAAGATGTGCTATAGACTTACCGCTTGGAGAGATAATAGATACCCCTTCTTTACCCGCTACCCATAGGTTGTTGTTGGGATCCATGGAAACCCCATCCAGACCTTTGGGAAAGGTGGCCACGAGCTCAGGAGTATCAGAAATAAGTTCGCATTCATCATTCAAAGCAAAACGGAAGAGTTTTCTTTGCTTTGAATCGCCAATGAAAAGGCTTTTTCCTGTCCGATCAAAGGCGATGCCATTTGGTAGCTGCAGGGTTTTAATCGGAGCGGTTAATTGTTTTGTTGTTGGATCATATCTAAGCACATACTGACCGGGTAATTCCTGACTTTCCATAGGTCTAATCCGGAATAGATAATTTGGATCGGTAATCCAAACGCTTTTATCACGCGGATGGATCCGCAAGTCGTTCGGGCGATTGATTCGTTTATTCCCCAGTCGATCCGCGAGTATTTCGTTCACCTCACCCCGTGCTGATAAGGAAACGAGTTGTCGTGTAGTCTGTGCAACTGCGTAAAAGCCCTCTTCCCCTGTTCCCTTTGGTCGCACAGCACTAATTTCGGGCGTCGATTCGACCCAAAGTCGAAGTCCTCGTTTTTCGTTCCAGCGATACAATAAACCATCATGATGGGCAGCAAAGATTAGTTCAATTTGGACCGGAGCATTGAGTCCACCGGGAAACCGGACCCACTGGGCACCCTCACATCCGTTATAACTCCCCCCCAGTCTTGTCCAATTCTCACTTATCGACTTGGGTGAGTCTTCAGGTAGATTAGTTTGAATTTGGAGTGGGATGGCTCCATCTTTACCCTTGCCAAGATAAACTTCAAAAAAATTGTCGAGTGCTTGGATTGCAACTTGACGGTGCTCGTCAGCCCTTAGTAATCCATGAGGAGCTCCTGGGATTTCAGTTAAACCAGTAGGGACTCCGAGACGAAATGCCTGATGACGAAAAGCATTAGCACGGGTCGACGGTTGATCGTATTCCCCGCAGATGATGGCGATGGGTGGATCATCGGGTGAAAGATGAGCGATTGGGGACTGGCTCGCGTAGTTCTCAGGAACATCGTGATAGAACCCCCCCATGAATTTTGACCAGTTTAAGACTGTTGAATTTTGGATATGCGGGGAGGTCAGATCCGTCTGTGCCCCCATGCCGACGGCTGCATTCGGCCGGGCTATTGGATCGACCCCATTAAAAGTTGCTGCCATCACCGCTAGATACCCCCCGGCGGAAGAGCCCGTCACTCCGATCTTTGACGGATCGATACCATACTCATTGGCATTTTCTCGAAGAAAACGGATTGCTGCAAATACATCATTTAACTGAGCCGGAGCAGGTGCAACATCCGTCAGACGATAATTAGAGGACACCGCAACATAGCCCCGGGCGACTAAATCTTCGGCAAGGGGATGCATAAACTTCTTTGAACCCTTTGCCCAAAACCCTCCATGCAGACACAAAACTGCGGGTCTTTTCTTACTGTCACTCGGTCGGAATACATCGAGCACTAGTTCTCCTGTAGGGTGCGACGCGAAGGCAAGATCTTCCCATTTTTTAACTGGCAAATGGGAATTCTCTTCTGCGTTTCCATTTAAATATGCCAAAACGCTTAAAAGCGAAAATATAATACGATCAAAATTTCTTTTCATTCTAATGTTAAACTCCCGCAATCTATTGTATTGCCCAAAGAATTTCTTTTCATTCTAAAAGTCTTTTTCGAATAAGTTGCCACGTGTTAAGTCCTCGCTTAGACCACGTCATCTTTCGAAAATTCTTTCTGGCATGTGACAGATCGGACTAAAAACCTATATCTTGATCCTTGGATTGCTTATTTTACGAGTTCTTTTGACCAACCTAGAATCCCATCATCGATATGAATGATGTGGCTAAAACCCAGTTTTTGAAAAATATCTAATGAATCTGCACTTCGACGACCACTCCGGCAGTGCATAAGATAGGTTTGGTTGCGGTCTAGTTTTTTTAGTTCTGACTCAAAGTTGTCAGCCTTGTAATCGATGTTAATAGCTTCCGGAATGTGCCCCAGATTAAATTCTTCAGGTGTTCTGATATCCAGAATGAAAAGATCAGGATTTTCTTCCAACATTTTTGCAACGACAGTTGCCTTGATATTTTCAATTTTAATCCCTTCAATATTTAATTCTGTTTGTTTCTCAGCCAAGTTTCCCGATTCGTTGCTTTCGCAAGATAAAAAGAGAAACCCTAACAGCGTTAAGCTCAAACTCCCAAAATATTTTTTTAAAATCATTTAAAATTAATAATTTATAAGAACTCTAAAACCAATCTTTATTTCCTTTGATACCCCACCACCCTCGAAACCGCCCTCTTCAACTCGTCCCATCATTCGACGATCCTTGCCGGTGACCTGTGACCATATCTGTTTCCACTGCTCCTTCGTAAGAACTGAACCCCCCACTGCCAACGGATTAACATCCGTTTAACTTCGGGTTCGAGTCCCGTCTATCCCGCCATCGCGATTCCGGCTATATGTCCGGTAGTCCATGCGGCTTGAAAGTTGAACCCCCCAGTGATTCCGTCGTAATCGAGGCATTCGCCGGCAAAAAATAAATCGGGCGTTATTCGGCTTTCCATTCTCTTGAAATCGACTTCCTTTAAACGGACGCCCCCGCAGGTGACAAACTCTTCCTTATTCATCGTCTTACCCCTCACATGAAAAGTAGAATTACAAAGCTCGTTTATTAATTTCACTTCCACTTGTTTGGGTAATTGGGCCCACTGGTTCGTTTCTTTGACTCCTGCATGATTTAAGATTTTTTCCCATAATCTTTTCGGGATTTCTTCAAATACTTTTGTTCGGACGAAGGAATCTCCTTTAGTATTTCTCAAGGTTTTAAATTGGTTTACTACCTGTTCTTCATTTTTTTCACCCAACCAATTAATTTCAACTTCACAATCATAATTCGCCTGTTCCATTTCTCGTGCTTCCCATGCTGATAATCGAAGAATAGCCGGTCCGCTTAA
>JABGUO010000315.1 GCA_018646565.1 Opitutia bacterium
GAAGATGACGCTGGAATGACGCTTTCTCCTTACGCTGAATCGAAATGGATGAATGAAAAACAAATTCTTGATGCTCGGCAAGAAGGCCTCAACGCAGCAGCTTTGCGATTCTTTAATGTCTATGGCAATGGGCAAAAGTCCGATGGTGCATACTCGGCAGTCATTCCAAAATTTATTGATTTAATGTTGAACGGAAAAACGCCAATTGTAAACGGAGATGGATTACAGACTCGTGATTTTGTCCATGTTGAAGATGTTTGTACTGCTGTTCTATCTTTGATCGAAGATGACTGGAAAGCCGTTAATCATCATGTATTCAATGTGGCGACACAAACGAAAATATCCCTACTGGATTTGATAGATACAATTAACCAGATCCTTGTAAAAGTGAATCATCTGAATATTTCGATCGATCCAGTTTTTGGACCTTCACGGGAAGGAGACATCCAACATTCATTAGCAGATATTCAACGCATGAAAAATACATTCAATTGGGAACCAACAATGGATTTCCAGAGAGGCCTCGAACAGATGATTCATTCGAGGAAAGCAAACAGGTGATGTGTTGAGGGTTTTCTGGTTTACAGGCCGTTCATTGAGTGATTTGTGCTCCACAACTCAGACTTCATTGGCTTTAGGCTTGATCGAACGCGGAATTGACTTAACGATGATTAATCCTGATGAGCAGGGAGCGCATAAGTTACGGCCATGGAGTCATGTATCTGTTTCGATAAATGCACCCCCAGGTTTTCGTTCAAGAGCGCTTGGAAAAAAGATGTTAGACTGGTGTAAAAAAAACGATTTGACCCGAGACAGCGTTTGCTTACTGGATTGGCGCATTGCTAATTATTTGATAAAATACCTTGAACAACGAAACATTCCTTGGATTCTCATTGACCGTAGTCCGCCTGCCGACAGTGGTCTTCTTTCATTGCTCCAGTGGCCCTCGTGGAGAAAAAGTTGGAGAAATGTACGTAAAACGGATGGCAGAGGATGTGTTGTCTCCCTTGGACATCGGCAATTTGTTGAAGATAGAATGGGCATTAACACGAACTCAATCTCGATTTTACCTGCGGGAGTGGACCTCGAACTGTTTCACATCTCTGAGAAAAATCAAATTCTTACCCTCGTTTATCATGGAAAAGTCGACCGTAATCGGGGAGTTTTAGCCTTGCCAATGTTTCTTCAAAAACTAAACAATTCAGGCGTGAAGGCCCGCTTAATCGTTATCGGCAATGGAGATTGTTTTGATCAAATAAATTCAATTTCTACGGGAAATGAAAATATTGAAGTTCATGCATCAATGCTTCAATCAGATCTTTCTAAAATCCTATCGAAATGCCACATAGGATTACTCCCGATGCCTGATAAAAGAGTGTGGAGATTGGCGAGTCCCCTTAAACGAAGTGAGTATGCAGCAAGTGGTTTACTGATTTACGGTATTGACCATAATGGTCATACATTCGAAAAGCAAGATAGTTTGGAATGGATGAGGCTCGTAAAACAGCATGATTTCCACGATGAGGGTAGAAAATGGATTCAAAATTTAGATTCAGAAGATCTGTTGAAACTTGGGCTTGAGGCCCGCCTATTTGCTGAAGAAAATCTATCTTGGAAACATACAGTTGATGTTCTTGAAGAAGTGATTCATTCGTGCTCCATCAACAACGACGAGTAGTGATTCTGCCATTTTTTAGTGGTGTTTTCGATAGAAAAGGAATCTGCTTGCTCCCTCAAAATCGATGATGGTTTGGGAGTTGCGAGCATGTCTTGAACATTGATGACCCACTCATCCATATCTTGAAACGGAACTTGAACAACAGACCGTGGGACAGAAAAAATTCGATCCGAAGCCAACACCTGCAGACCGCATGTAAGCGCTTCAAGTACAACAAGCGGTTGGCCTTCAAATTCAGAAGGTACCAAAAGCAGTGTAGCTGTTTGGAGCAAGCGTAATTTTTCAGATTCATCAATCCATCCAACGCAGGAAATCCAATTGTGAGGGCTGTGTTGGATACCGCTCATCGTAACACGCAAGTTTGGAATAGATTTTCGGACTTGTTGACAAACTTTAATCGCAAATTCATGACCTTTGACTGGGTCATTTCTCCCGAGTAAAAGGAGATGAGATGTGTCTCTTTGGATATCTGCTGCCTGTATCGAAGGAGATACTGGGTTATTGATGATGTGAACCTTACCAATTCGAGATTCTAATTGTGATTTCCAATACTCGCTAAGTACAACTGTGAGGCTTTTAAATTTCAAAAGGTCAGCGCTCATTGCACGTGAGCGGCGGGATTCAGGAGCGCCGAGCCATGTATCGAATTGTCCGGAATGGATGTGTACAATGTTCGGAACTCCTGCCTTATGCGCCATTTGAGCAAAACGGCGTTTCCTCCACCACGACCAATCCGCAGCAGTGTGCAGGTGAACAACATCGGGGCGGTTCTCTTCATCGTTAAGCATGTGAATGAGGCTTTTTCTCGCTCTCCTGTAGGCTCGCCATTTCGCCCAAGGAGAACCTTCTACATGCGATGA
>JABGUO010000316.1 GCA_018646565.1 Opitutia bacterium
CGGCTAATGCATAGACTCCACGGTGAACATTTGAGTTATGCTCTTTATAATACTCAGCTAATGCTTCGATGACACAATCAGGTTTTTGAGAAGAAGCCGCGTTATCCAAGTAAACCAATGGTTTCACACGATTTAGTCTTTTCAAAATAGGGAAGTCTTGTCTTATTTTTTGAATACTATTGGACATGATTAAATTCTCTGAGCTTGCCTTAAAAAATAAACGGGGTGAGGGAGAAGTAAATTTCTCCACATTTTCGAAACAGGATAGTATTTGAACGGATATTTATTTCAAACTATCTATTTGAGAATGGAGTTATCCGCAACTGCAGAAGATGAAATTCTTAATTAGGATGGTAAAAATTGCCAAGTCGCTAATAATCTCCCCTCTTCAGTTCGTTGAAAGGAAACTCTTGTTTTGGAATAAATTCCGTGCGGTTTTTTAAACTGAAAGTAGTGCTCCCAACTCTCTTCGTCCTGCTTGGGCATGAAAATCTCATTCGGTTCATTATCTGGGTGAATCCGGGATATTAAAAATTCGGGATTCAATAGGTCATATTTATCATATCCCGTAATTGCAGTGGCATTATCAGAAAAGTAAGAAAAGAAAAGAAAGTCATTTTTATTATCTGCTTCGAGTAGAATGATTTTCAGTGCATATAAAATATCTGCATTTTTAGCTAACTGGGAACCGAGTTTTAGAAATATTTGTTCAACTGAATCCTCCTCAATTGGCTTCATGTATGAATTTTCCAATCCATCTAGATACTTCTTGATCGCAAATCGCATGATCTGTGAAACCGATCGGTTCTGTCGAAAAGATTGTTTGGTTATGGACTCTTTTTCCAATTCATTTAAGGCAACCGAAACCTGTGTTCTTTTTTTCGAATTTGTGGGCATTGTACAATCTTGATTGGTAGTATTAAAAACCTATCTTATACAAATATTAAATGCTAGCTTAAAGCTAGTCTATTAAATGACTTAGTGTAAAATCTTTGTTTCAGGCAACGCTTTTCTTAGCCGAGCAATGCCCTGTTCGCTCACATCGGAATTCCACAGGTAGAGTTCTTCCAGTTTCGTTAAAGTTTCTATGGACTTAATGCTTTGATCGGAAACTTTTGAACTTACTAAGTTTAAATAAGTAAGGTAGGGCATACTGCTAAGCTTTTCAATTCCACGATCAGTGATGGAAGTATTCTTTAAATTGAGCCAGGTTAGATTCTTGAATTTCTTTACCTCGCTCAATACACCATCTGTAACCGATGTGCGTGAAAGGTCGAGGTGAGAAACATTATTTTTAATTCCCGATAGGGCACCGATAGCGTCATTTTTAATTAAATTGGGTCCAGAGGAAAATTCTGCCCGAACCATCGAGTGCCTTGCAGAAAGCAGAGTTACTAACGCACCCGATTTTTGTGCCGCATCCATTTGTGGCTTGGATGGCGGCTTTAATCGTTTGGATAATTGATCGACTAAGGATAAAACTTTTTCGTTACCGGTGGGTTTAGCAGAGATGTCTTCTTTTTTTTCTGGGACAAATGTATCCGATGGATTTTCTTTCGCCCCTTCAATTATCCATTGTTTGAACATATTGATCTCTTCTTCAGTGAGCGGTTCACCTTTGGGAGGCATAATTTCAGGGTCATCCGCGTCAAGGGTTATTACTGCATGCAAAGTACTTTCCTCGGCGTTCCCTTTTTCAATGATCGTGCCGTCGAGGTTTCCCTTAATAATCCATTCGTAAGTATCAAGGCGAAGACCCGCCTTGGGGTGGATTGTCCTTCCGTTTTTAACATAGGGTTCACTGTGGCAGTCCAAGCATCTCTCTTCAATTAATGGAAATATATGGTTGTGAAAACTGATTCCTTTCCCCATGTCGCTTGCAGTATTTCCCGTTCCGCCAGCAGAAGGTTTTGCCCCTTCTTCTATCCAGCGTTTGATCGCATCTATTTGCCCTGCAGTAAGTGCACCACCTTTGGGGGGCATAAACATATCATCTTCTTCGTCCAAAGTAATTACTTCATAGAGATAACTATTTTCCAGACTACCAGCCTCTACTACAGTGTCATCCAAGTTTCCCTTCATTACCCATTCATAGGTGTCAAGGCGTAGTCCTGCTTTGGGATGAATCGTTCTTCCATTTTTATCGTAGGGTGCATTATGGCAACTTTGACAACGCTCCTCCAGGATTGGTAGTACATGATTCGTGAAGTCCACCGGTTCATCCGGGCCGGGTAGAGAAACCACATTTTTTGACTCCATCGCCAAGGACGGATCCTGGCCTAAGTTCACTGGTTTGTAGGCGAAAAAAGAACCTTTTCGAAAACTTGGCTTTGGTTTAGCGATTGGTCTTGGATTTGTAGTTTCTTCGCTATTTGAGACTACGGAAGGCTTTTCATCCGTTCTTTCCACCGCGTCTAATTTCCTAGGGTCACCTTTTGGAATTTTTCCTTCCCTTGCAATTTGGATCAGATATTTCTGATCATCGGGAGATAATTGCTTGAAGGGGACGGGGTAAAGCTTTTTATCCTTACCTTCGATGTAGAAAGTTTGTCCTTCGTAACTAAGCACACGTCCCCCAAAAGCCTGTCCTGAAGAAGCAGTAAAGGTACGAAAAGGTTCTTCTCCCCAAGAGGATGGGATGAAACCAATAATAAAAGAAAAAATTACAAACCAGCGTCCCGCCATTATTTAATGGGGCGAATTACGCCAATACTTCGAACAATGGACTTCCATCATGGGCAACCGTGAAAGGCCTTCCTGAGGGGGAGTATTGAACATCATTCAATGGTAAGCCAAGTGCGTGAGCAATGGTAGCGTTTAAGGAAGCAGGATCGACAAATTTTCCCTCTTCTGGGTTTCGACCCACCTTATCCATTTTCCCGTAAACTGTACCTCCTTTGATACCTCCACCGGCAAGGAATGTCGAGAAGCCATAGGGCCAGTGGTCACGACCATCACGTGGATTGATCTTAGGTGTACGGCCGAACTCCGACGTCAGAACCACCATTGTTTCCTTTAAAAGACCACGCATTTCGAGGTCGAGCAATAGGGCACTTAAAGCTTTGTCAATATCCAGGCAGTTATTAGCCACTGCTTCAA
>JABGUO010000317.1 GCA_018646565.1 Opitutia bacterium
CGACCACGGCGTCCCGTAGTGCTACACTGGTGTGAGTTAATCCACCGGGGTTTAAAATGAGACCCGAAAATCCGTCATCTCCCCATTCGTGAATCTTATCGATGAGGGCACCTTCGTGGTTGGACTGAAAGGAGTCTACCTCGCAGTCGAAGGAGACTGCCTTGCTTTTTACCTTCTCTTCGATTTGGGCAAGCGTGACCGAACCGTAGACTTCTGGTTCGCGTTTACCGAGCCGGTCTAGATTGGGTCCATTTAAAAGTCCGATCTTTATCATTTGATTACAATGACAAATTTATGAGTTGATCGCAATGACTGAGTTAGAGCATACATTCGGAGGGAATAAATTCGTAGGGAAGATCGAATTTTTCAGCAACTTCCAGAGCAAGTGCATCCACTCCGAAGGTCTCTGTGGCGTAGTGTCCGCAAGCGTAGAGGTTAAGCTTAAGTTCTTGGGCTAGGTTGAAGTGATGCTGTTTTAGTTCCCCTGTTATTAAAGTATCAGTACCCGCATCAAGAATCTTATCGACTGCACTTTGACCGGAACCAGTAAGTATGGCAATTGTGGACGGTTTTTCTGTACCGAACTCCATTGAATTAATTCCCTTGGAAAAAAGAGATTCGAGTCGATTGGATAGCTCTTTTCTGGACTGGGTATTTTTTGTAATTAAGCCAATGTCTACTCCTTCATAAGGGAGGAAGCTTGAAGTCGGAAGTAGTCCAAGTTTTTGTGCGAGGATTGCATTATTTCCAATCTCTGGATGGCAATCAAGGGGAAGATGGGATCCGTAAACCGCTAAATTATGATCAAGACATAATTTTATTTTTTGATAAGCGGGGCCAGTAATGGGAAAGGGAGGAGACCAAAATAAACCATGATGGGTAATAATGTAGTCGATCCCCTTAGAAATTGCATTTTGAAAAGGGACAAGACCGGCATCCACAGACGCACCTATTTTAGAAATCGTGCCCAAATTTTGGAATTGTAGACCATTAAATGCCCCGGGGAAGTCTTTAATTTCTTGGAGTTTTGTTCTTTGATTACAATAATTTACAATATCTTCTGTAGCTATCATGTTAGACATCAGGTTTTACTTTAAGGATACTTTAATCACAATGATTTAAAATTATAAATTATAAATTTTTGGATTGCTTCATCGTATATTTAGGATACTTTAGATTTTTTAAATATAGCAGGGTGGAGCAGTCTGGTAGCTCGTCAGGCTCATAACCTGAAGGTCGCAGGTTCAAATCCTGCCCCTGCTCCCAATTTTAAAATTCCTTAACAAACCCAAAAGAAAATTATTTCTCCCTGCCTTGTTCGGCGGGGCTTTAAAAATTACATTATGAACATTACAGTCAGAGACTTATTAGAGGCAGGAGTACACTTCGGACATCAACTTAAAAGATGGAATCCAAAATCCAAGCCCTATGTATACGATAACAGACATGGTATTTCCATTATTGATTTGGAAAAGACCTATGATCTTCTCGAAAAAGCAGCGACTGCTATCGAAGAAGTTGTTTCCAATGGTAAACAAATTTTACTAGTAGGCACGAAGAGACAAGCACAAGAACCGATGAGGGAACTTGCTGCTGCTACCAACATGCCATTTTGTGTGAACCGTTGGATGGGTGGTTGCTTGACCAATCACGAAACCGTTTCCACAAGTCTCGCGAAGTACAAGAAATTCCTTAAGATGGAAGATGATGGTAGTTTAGATAAGCTTCCAGGTAAGGAAGGTGCTGCGATCAAAAGACAAATGAGTCGTATGAAGCGTAACTTTGAAGGGATGCTTAATTTACAAGGCATTCCGGGTGCTTTGTTTGTCATTGATTCTCACAACGAAGCGATTGCAATTGCAGAAGCGAATCGATTGAAAATTCCAGTTTTTGCTCTTGTGGATAGTAATTCTGACCCCTCATTGATCGATTTTCCAATCCCAGGTAATGATGACTCAACCAAATCCATCCGTATCATTGTGGATGTTATTCTTGAAGCCATTCAAACTGGAGCATCCCGTAGGACAGAAGCTCCTACCCGCAGAAAAGATATTACCCCGGTAACGCACGAGCCAGATTTTATTGACCAAGAAGATGAGCCTGAAGTCACTTTACCTGAGGGATATGAGGAGACCGATTTTGATGATCGACGACCGAAGGTCGAAGAAACCAATACGACGGAAGGTACGAAGGAAGAAGTTCCTGCAAAGGTTGCAGAACCAGTTGCTGTTGATACGAAGGACAGTGCCCCTGCAATCGATAAACCTGAAGCTTCCAAGGAAGAATCAAAAGAATCTTAATCTTCTACTAATTGTAAATCCTTAAATTTATTTTTCCTATGTCAGCAATTTCCAAAGATGATGTTTTAAACCTTCGCGAAAAAACCGGAGCAGGTTTAATTGATTGTAAGCGTGCGTTAGTTGAGAGTAACGGCGATATTGATGAAGCCATTTCAATCCTTCGTAAAAAAGGGGTGGCATCTGCAGCCAAGAAAGCGGGACGTGATGCCGGAGAAGGAATCGTCGCACAATGCCTGAGCGAAGACAGATGTAAAGGCATTTTGGTCGAAGTAAATTGTGAGACTGATTTTGTAGCTAAAAATGATGATTTTGTCAGTTTCGCGTCTGATGTGGCTCGACAATTATTAGCTAACCCTGACGCCGATCTAGAAGCACAGCGTACTGAACAGGTTGCTAAAATTGGTGAAAATATTCGCATTTCGCGTTCTTCCACATTGGCACCAAATACCACTGGATTAGTTGAATCATATGTTCATACAGGAGGAAAGGTAGCTGTACTTTTAACATTAGGTTGCAGTACATCTGAAGCCGTCAACTCCGAAAATGTTAAATTATTGGCTAAGGACTTGTGCATGCACATTGCCGCGACTTCACCCGTTTGTGTTTCTCGTGATGAAGTACCTGCAGACTTAGTGGCAAAGGAAAAAGAAATTGCACTTGCCCAAGCGGAAGGAAAGCCACCCCAAGCGATTGAAAAAATCGTGCAAGGAAAGCTCGATAAGTATTTTGCTAACTCTTGCTTTTTGGAACAATCTTTTGTCAAGGATCCTGACCATTCGATTAAAGGATTACTTGAAAAAACGGGCAAAGAAATCGGTGCAGAGTTATCGGTTGAAAAATTTGTTCGATTTCAAGTCGGCGAAGAAGTTTAAATTTTTAGTTAGTCTAAAAAAAGGCTATAAAAATGACTCCTTGGATTATTCTCATCATATCAGCAGGTTTATTATTTTTTGCCGTGAAGACAGGAATTTCAACATATTCATGGGTTTCGAATGCGGAATCAATAGAGGGAACAGTGATAGAGTTAGTCCCATCAAGAGATAAAAAGTCTTTTGCTTTTGCTCCTCGGGTTGCGTATCTTCAAGCCGGTAAAGATCGTCAGTTCACTTCGACACAATTTTCGCATCCGCCGGATTTTGATGTTGGCGAGAAATTAAACATTGTTATCAATGCCAAAACGAATGAGGAACGAATTGCATCTTTTGGTCAACTCTACGGATTCCCATTGGTATTGGGGCTTTTGGCGGTTCTGATGGGGATCTCTGTAGTTATATTTATGAACGGTAATCGCGTTTTAAGCATGATTCACCCAAATCTAGGCTAATAAGATAAAGCAACCGACAGACCACTTCGTCGTAGTTTCGATAATCTCTAGAATACGAGAAGCGGGAATGAGCGGCGACCATCGTCCTCAGGTGGACTGCAACTGTCCCTTAATGTTTTCTCTTTAATTCCATCCATAATATGGTAAATTTCGGTCAAAACAGCAAAAAGACTGTTTTATATACTTAGCTTTTGTGTTCTTAAAACGAGATTTGAATATCGATTGCTAGAACATCATTCATAAGTTCATTAGGCTAATTTAAATTCTTCCGTTCAAATAACTGAAGATAGCTTTGTTTTTGATTAAGCTAAATTAGATCCACCAATCTTCCGGTATTAGTCTTAACTTTGAAATTACTTGGATTTGTAAACATCTAACTATTGTAGATCCAAGTAAATATCGATGCACAAAGGTATGTCATTAAGAGCATCACTCCATGAATTTTTTTCAATTGTACACCCCTAAGCCAAAAGGCAAAAATTCCAGTAAGTACAAGTAAGGAAAGATAATCTATCCACGGATACGATGTGCTTACGGTGATCGGTCCAAGTATTCCAGCGACCCCTCCTACAAGAGCAATATTAAAAATATTCGAACCTACAATATTTCCCAACAACATTCCATATTCGCCCTTTTTAGTAAGGGAGAGAGAGGCTGCTAATTCAGGTAGACTTGTTCCAATCGCGACCAAAGTAAAACCGACTAATTCTTCTGGAACGCCAGCTAAGGTGGCTAAATTTTTTGCACCAAACACAAGAGAGTCAGAACCTGCCCAAAGTGCGATTGTGGCGATCAATATCATAATGCAGGACAAATAAATAGAGTTCGGCCTTTCATCCTCTTCATTCAAGGAATCTAGATTTTTAACATTTCTATTTTGTAATGCAGTCTTAGTTAGAAAGAATAAATAACTTGCAATAAAAATGAGCAATACCAGTCCTGGTATGGTACTTAAAGAGTGAGACGGGTGTAAAAAAAGGTATCCAGTAAAAGAAAAACTGAGAATGAGAAGAATTACACTTTGGGTTGGGGCAGCCGCATTTCTTGTATCAATGGGAGAAATAAGGAGAGAAATACCTAATATTAGTCCAATGTTTGCAATATTTGATCCGATTATATTTCCCAAAATTAAACCTTGGGCCCCACTTGTGACA
>JABGUO010000318.1 GCA_018646565.1 Opitutia bacterium
AATTTCTTGTGCTTCCCTGGTGACTTCTACTGGTGAACGAAAGTCCATATCAGCGACCCACAAGGGAATGATCTCTGAAGATTCGTATTTAGCCCACTTTAGACTGCTAGTCCCTTTCCTGTCTGGGACATCATCAAAGAGTTTATCTGGTACTCTCAATAGAAGCCTAAGCAACCGAGCTTATTGCCAAGAGTACAGGTATTTTAATCCGATAAAATCGACTTCTTGATCAAAAGCGTGACTGTACTCGAAAGCAACTCCATGAATGTCATTAATCCACCAAGTTAAGCCCACATCGATTGAGAAATCATTTTGACTGAAGTCTGACCATAATCCTAGGAAATTTGCACCCAAAGACATAGAGAAATAATCAGTAAAAAGGACTTCTGTACCAGCCAATAACTTCCAGGTAAAACCATCTTTATTCATGCGGACCTTCGCATCATCGCTTAAATAAGAAATACCTCCCCCTGCAAAAGGGCGAAACATGCCGTTCTGAAACACATAATCGTCGTAATGGTAAATATAATCTAGTCCTAGTTCCCATGTCGAATCATCGGAAACATTTGAATCCACACTGCCATAATCAAACCGCAAAACAAAATCAGCGGAATCTGATGCTGGACTATTTGCCGACAAACTGAGGAAGTCACCTTCAATGTCAGCATTCTTACCACCATCCGCCATGGCGTAACCAAATCCCATGTAATACTCGCCAAGACGGGATTTAGAGTAAGCGGAATTAAATAAAACAAGGAAGCTAATTAGGGCTAAAGCAAAGGATTTCATAAGTAATTAATAAAAGACTTCGATTGCACTAGTCAACATGTATTAGGGCTTATCTCGTACCGGAATTACAATAACGGCTTGAATATCATTCCAGTAGCTTTGAACATGCGGGCGGACATTTGTTTTTTGGTAAAAAAAGGTAGACCTGGGAAATTGCCGACATCTTTCCAATTATGAAAAAAGTCAACATTCCCAGCCGGGACTTGTTCTTTTCCTGCTTTAAGTTCGAAAGAAGAATGAGCACGGATTGGCCATAGATCAATAAATGGAAATGCCTCCGAAATACGGTATAAAATCATATTGATTTTACTTAATAAAGGTCTTTCTTTTTTTATTTCAATCAAGTAACTGTTTTGAGGTTGGATGTCGTTCTTGATACTGTGCTTTAATTTGGAGGAAAATTTTTCATCATGAATAATAACCCCAAGTTCAGTATTATAAATCTCGGAACGGGGATCTAGATTGTAAGACCCCACAAATGCAATCTGTTCATCAATTACAAGTGATTTTGCATGGAGTGACAGATAGGGCACCGCATTTAAATGGATATTTTTTCTCCCCCGTGATTTGATTTGGCTAATCCCATCTCCAGCTCCAGTAACGGGCAATGACTTACTTATTTTAAAATGAACAACACCCTGTTGTGAAAGCTCTCTCCTAAAAGGCAATCGGCTAAGGAGTTTTTCGTAACTCATCATATTTGTAATATCAGTTGGGATTGGTTTAAATTCCCACATCTCGAGGTTTAGTTCCTCCAGGTATACCCGTTTTTCTTTATAATTTGCTGCATAAGTGATCCAGTTGTCAGTTGCTGCAAGACTGTTCGTAGAAATCACTACCGATACATCATTTCTCTTCTGCTTTAATTCAGCAAAAGCTTTTTGAATGTCCGAACTGAGAACTACATAGGGAGATTGAATGACTACATCTGACTCCGCATGTTT
Organism: Opitutia bacterium; assembly: GCA_018646565.1. Taxonomy (GTDB): domain Bacteria; phylum Verrucomicrobiota; class Verrucomicrobiia; order Opitutales; family Seribacteraceae; genus Seribacter. The sequence continues at coordinate 1,734 of JABGUO010000318.1, forward strand.
CATTAAAGCTAACAATCTCTTCGTAACCGCGGAGTTGGAAACTGGAGCACGATCAACCTTGTCGGGCAGGTCATAAATCCACTCCACACGCTCCACCTCGCACAATAAGTCGGTAAAATGTTCTTGGATATATTTTATGTTACTTGCCTGGGCACTAATTTGTTTAAAAATATCATATTCAAAAAATCGCTTCTTTTGTAATGACTTCGAGAAATTATTTTCGACCAATAATTTTTTAATATCAATCAGTTCGCGAGTTGATATTGAATTATTTGAATTCCAGTATGAATAGAAGCAATTCGTAATCTCAGTACCATTGGGAAGTACAAGAAGAACATCTCTGTCTTTGTAATTCATTCCAATGACCTGGTCAAAGTAGTGATTATTAATGTTCCGCCCACCCGTAAGAGCGATGTAATTATCAATAAGCAAAAGTTTATTATGCAACCGAACATTATGATCATGGAAATCAATGGTCAGGTCAGAAAACTTTTCAATAAAAGAAGGAGACAGTTTTTTAGCACTTGGATTAAAGTATTTAATCTCGAAACTTGGTCCGAGTGATGAGAGCAGTGCAATCACTTCAGGTTGATGTTCATTAAACATATGATCTATTAATAATTTGACCTGGATTCCACGTTGTTGATTGGCCTGTATTAATTCCCAAAGAATCAATTTCCCCACCTCGTCAAATTCCCAGGAAAAAGTCTGAATAGAAATACTCTTCTGTGCAGAACGAATGAGATTAATTCGAAGAGTGAGTGACTCTTCCCCATGATCCAATAAAAGAGCTCTTGGTTGGTTTGCTGAAGTTACATCCTCCAATAATTCCTGCCATATACGGAGGGTTCCAACCTCTTCAGGAATAGTGGTAACTGAGGAATCATTAAACGACTCAAAAGTGGGAATTGAATTACTTCGGCAGGATATAAAAGTAAAGACCAACAATACCACCAAGTAATGGGACAACTTATTGACCGCGAAAAAAGATACTACAGTACTAAAATGGAAGGGTGTGATTTTCATACCATTAATCTAGGTGATTTAACTACTGTGAAGAATATCAAACCCGAAACAAATATTAGACTACAGGAAAAATATGCCATACCTTCAAACCCTAGTATCCCCAAAATAGAATATCCCACAAATGGGGCACACGCCCCCCTGACTCCAGTCATAAAAACATGAGCACTCATATACTCTGCCTCTAAGCCACTCGGGGCAAGCTTTGTCACCCACAAACTCCAAGCAATCGAAGCTCCGCCATTTGCTACACCAGCAAGAGTAGAACCGATCAATAATCCCCAGAAATTAGTGGAAAGAAAGAAGATTAAAACCGAGGAAAATAAAAATATATTTAAACTTATCCTGTAGGGAACAAAGGAAACTCGGTCAAATAATTTACCCCAAGCTCGAGAAGTTAAAACTCCAGCAAACGAATAAACCACCACAATTATAGCAACCTCCCTATTAGTTATCCCAATCCCTCCATTACCAACCATATATTCGATCC
>JABGUO010000319.1 GCA_018646565.1 Opitutia bacterium
TACATCTTCACGTAAGTTATTACACCTCCATTGCCAGGCATTTTCTGGTTTTCCATCATTTAAATTAGAATAATTGGGGGGCGTTCCACAAATAATAACATGGGGATCCACATAATCTGTCCCTCCCTTAGTCACAATTATCTTGGTGATGTTCCCATCAACTACCTGAGCAACTGCGTGTGCCCGATCAGATGCCGAAATAGAACTCTCCGGTCTTCCTTTATCCAAAATCATAACCCATGGAGCGACATACCTGAATTCAGAAAATGGTCTATTGACATCAGCCTGAATCATTTGCCCATCAAATAAAAAATAGTTTCCTTGGGTATTATTTAGAGTCGGTTCCTTCAAGCTTCCACCTAAAGAAACAAGCAAACTTGCATTTTCTTCAGAGGATAGAATTGCTCTGCTCGGATTTGGTACGATTGTGGCCTTAGGAGCATACTCTTTGCTGAGGTTATAGTATCCTCTCCCGCCTTCTACTATCTGCACGTCAACAATGCTACCAGTTGAATTCACCTCCCCATTGATGACTGCCCCAGTACCTCCTCCTCCACTCACAATGATCTTCGCAATTCCAGAGTTATTTATAAGTTGATTTGTAAATGGGTCCAATATTGTTGGTTCATATCCGGAACCCCCAAAGGTAATGTTTAAATCTACAATAGATCCGTTTTCATCGGTTGCAATTACTTCAAAAGTTGCTTCTTGATATTGAAGGGTAGAATTTAATTGGGGGTGGGCTAAGGGATTGTCATCAGTTGGTCTGGATCGTCCATCCACAACCATTATTTCAATCGGAGATAGATATCCTGAACCTTGCGATTCTATTAGTGCATCTTTTATTGTAGTGCCAAAAGTTAATTCTTTTACACCCACATGCCCCTGCCAAGTTTCATCTCCCCAATCTGCAAAAATGGTGGGGGGAGTAGCCCATCCCGATCCTCTCTTATCTGCATCGCCATGTAAATTGATTCCGTTGTAAACCTTCCACTTCTCACGCTCTCGCGGATCTGTATTCCTTCGAAAATCACTCCCTTCAATAAATATATTATTGTTTGAGTATTGCGGGTTAATCTCAGTTCCGGGTGCTGCAGGATTTGAATTCCCATCGTCTCCTATAAAATATAAATCATCCAAAGAAGGGTTTGAGTCGTAGTACCCCTCACCCGGTCTTTTTAAAACAATCGCATCCACTCTCCCCTGGCTGATCTTTGCCTCAAATTCAGGTGGTCTATATCCTTCACCAAAAATACGAACGGCATCGGTATCAATTCCGAACCCTATTCCGACATCATTAATCGTTCCGTTATATTCAATAATAAAATAGAGGGTATTATTTTCATCCAAATCATTCCATTCACCAATGGAGCCATTCAGCCATCCGTTTATCGAAAGAGCTAATGCATCCTGTGAATCGTTAAAATCATCCGGTTCCATTTGAACATTTAAGACTTGACCCCAGTTATTAAAAAGTCCCCCTACCGCGGATCCATTGGTTTCATTTCCCTCCCAAAACTGCGTTCCATTTCCCGCATTCTTTCCATCCCATGTCCAATTTCCTTCATTGGCAAAATCATTTCCACCAATCCAAACATACGCACCTCCCCCTCCATCTGGTGCAACCGAAAAAGCATTATTTAGTCCGTTCCTAGTAGCCGCTGCAAGCCCATCCTCTATCAGCTCGCTTTCATTCTCGTCATTAATTTCTGCCAACTTCCCACCACGTAATACCGCAATTTGTGCGGCCTCAGACCAAGTCTTAGCCTGCATTATAATTTCATAGGTAGTGGTATTAGTATCATCCATGAAGGAATGAACAAAACGACTGGCACTTAAATCATACCCTTCTCCACCATCTAGAATTTCAGTGGACTCATTTACATCCAGGAAAAACATTGGATATCCGGTTGCATTCCTGTCCGTAGGCCAAGTGGGAGAACCTTCCAACATCATGTTAGGGGGCGACGAATATCCAAATAAACCAACTGGTACCACCGCACGATTAGAAATATTCGTATCCCTCATCACATATTCCACATTCTTTCGCATTATAGACCGGTTATCTGGTAAAATAACTTCCCTACTGGAATCAAATTCCTTAGTGAGTAAAATTTGGTCGACCGATGTGCCATTTAATTCTGCGATCCCTGCCGGTCGGGAAAAACTAGCAGTTACATTATCAGTATAAAAAGTCGTATTAAAATCGACATCGGGCACTTCTTTATATCCCACTCCATAATCGTTTAAAAGGATAGTCCCAATTGCATCCACCTCTGCAATGAGTCTTGCCCGTTGTACACTCTCTTCTTTTCCAAGATTGTAAAGATATTGAATCTCACCGGTCGATAAAGTGCGGTCAAAAATCTGCAATTCATCGAGTTGACCATTAAAGTAATTGGTTGCATTCGATTCCTTCGTTTCATGCCTTCCAATAGCAAAATAATTTAGATTTTCAATATCTGCAAAAAAGGCACGGCTATTAGCAGAATCTGCCGGAACCACAACGGGAACATTTTTTCCATCCACATAGTAAGATATTCCACTTTCTCCTACCAAGACCACAACATGAGACCAGCTAGTCGGAGAAATACTAGCAGAACCACCACTTGATACTTTAATAAATTCTGTTCCGTCATTGTATGCCTCCGTGCGGATTTTTCCATTATCCCTTAATAGCACTCGAAAAAATGACATATTATCATCAATACAACTCCCAGATAATATCGTGGTGTCATTAGCTAAAGAATTTGGTTTTATCCAAAAGGCAATCGTTCCGGTATCCAAGCCTGAAAAAGGTTTAATATGAGTAGTTAAATCCAAATAACGCTGCGAGGTATTACCATCCAATGAAATTGCCTCTCCCAAATCCGCAGAAAAATCATTACCAACACTACCAGAGATAGTAGTTGAGTTCATTTCAAATCCTGTCCCACGAGCAACCGCGTTGTATTTATTTCCGGAAAGATCAAGGAATACATTACCAGCAAGGTGCCCGACCTCAGAGTCTGTTAAAGCCCGATTATAGACCATTACCTCATCAAGAAGGATATTTTGCATACCGTTTTGAAAAATAAGTGCATTGCCGGTGCTCGTAGTAACTTCAAATGGAACTGCTGTTGCTTCTCCATTTACAAATATAGTAACAGTGCCTCTATTAGCACCTGTGCCTTTATATCTAAGCAATAAATGAACCCATTTTCCTTCGATATCTAAAGTTGGGCTCGTCCCCACAAAACCACCAACATTTGGGTGCCTTAAGGATAAAGTATTATCA
>JABGUO010000320.1 GCA_018646565.1 Opitutia bacterium
CGCTATCCGGACTGTTATGGAATTGATATGTCTGAATTGGGTAAGTTCATTGCATTTCAGGCGGCAGTCGCCCTGATCAAAGAACGGGGATTTAATGGATTGTTGGCTGAAGTTGCCAAGAATTGTCGCGAGGCGTTACAAGAAACTCGTCCCAATTTGGTGAATCATGTAAAAAAAGTGTACGAGAATTTCACCCCGGAAGAAATTTCCAATAAGGTAGCAGAGTTAGTAACTCCAAGTGAATTAAATGGTGAGCCCCGGGTTGAGGTAATTTACCAAGGGATTGAAAATTTACACGAAGCCCTTCCGGATCATCCGGGAGACTGGTATTTTACCGGCAACTATCCAACCCCTGGAGGATACCGAGTAGCCCACAAAGCGTTCCTTAATTTTTACGAAAACAAAAACGGACGGAGCTATTAGGGTTCCTGAAGAGGTTCTGAGTAGAGAATTATATTTTTATGTTATTTCGTTAGTAGGTGGGTTCATACAAAAAAAGAATAAAAAGCCTTTGACAGGTTGGCTTGTTATTTCCTTAAATTAGGGACGGATGGAGACAAGCTATCAAACACTAGTACTGAATCGGCTTTGGCAGGCTGTAAATGTAGTGGGAGTTGAACGGGCATTCAGTTTATTATCTCTTGATCATGCCCAAGTAATTTATGCGGAGGATGGTAGTTTCCGTGTTCTTGATGCTGGGGCATGGTTTGAACATTGTAGGGAATCGAATTTTGCACCTGGTGCCCGTGTGGTGAGGACGGTGAATCAATCAGTTCTTGTTCCTGCCGTTCTTTTACTCAGAGGATTTGATCGAATGCTTTTGCAGGAGATGAAGTTTAACAGGCAAAACTTATTGGAACGCGATAATCATCGATGCCAGTATTGCGGAAAGAATTTACCGAGTAAGGAATTGAATATGGACCATGTCATTCCACGAGACCGTGGGGGAGGGACATCGTGGGAAAATGTAGTCATTTCTTGTATTCGTTGTAATAGTAAAAAGAGTAACCGGTTACCGAAAGAGGCTGGCATGAGGTTGCTTAAAGAACCAAAGAGACCTCCACGGCGCCCATTTATGTCTTCGCTTTACGGAAAGCAAGTGGAGAAGTCCTGGGAGTATTTTCTTCAGTCAAAGGAGAAGTAATTTTCCAATCTCGCCTTAGCAGTTCATTCTGCTATTTCTTTTTTTAATGGAGCAAGGAGATGAGATGGAACTAGCAGACAGGAGGGCGGTGGATGCCCTGTATCGAATTAGTACGTTATCGGGAAATAAAAAAGATCCGGTTGAGGCTTTGTCTGGAATTTTGGATGAAGTAGTGGGTATCTTTGGTGCAAGCTCAGCATCAATTTGCCTGATTAATGCAGATTCCGACAAATTATTGATTGAGGTGGAGCGTGGTTTATCAAAAGCGAGTAAAGGTTTTGAGTTACCCATGGGGGTAGGAATAACCGGTTGGGTTGCTCTTTATGGTGAACCTTTTTTATGCCCTAATGTAGAAGAGGAAGAAAAATACTTTCCATTGGATGATCGAATCAAGTCCGAGATGGCAGCTCCTTTAATTGAGGGGGGGAGAACAGTGGGTGCGCTCAATGTGGATTCCATGATTGTGAATGCATTTAATGAGAACGACCTGAGATTGCTTGTATTAATGGCGAAAGAAGCGAGTCGAGTATTGGAAAATATGTGGATGATCCAGCAATTGAGAAGAAAAGCAGAACAGTTACAAACTTTAGTTTTGGTGGGGCAGGATATGGCAGGAAAGAGAGAGGTGCAGGAGGTTTTGCGAACGATTACAAGGGAGGCTTTATTATTATTAAATTGTAAGATTTCCGCATTTTTTCTCTATGATGATGAGGAAGATTTACTCCGCTTACATTCCTTGCAAGATCAACAGGGTTCCAGGTCACTGGAGGAATCCTTAAAGCCTTCTGACAGTATCTTAGGTACTTCGTTACGCGGACGAAGGCAGGTACAAACAAGGGATTTACTGCGGACGGAGGAGCATCATTTTGTAACTTTAATTCGTGAGGAGAAACTTCATTCGATGTTGGTCACACCGGTTGTGTATGAGGATATTTCAATCGGAGTATTATCA
>JABGUO010000321.1 GCA_018646565.1 Opitutia bacterium
AAAGAATTTGGAAAAAGTTGGGCTAGACTTTCTTTTTCCGAACGGTCAATTTTTGTGTAATCAATCGTTTGTTGTAAAATCATTGCTTTTTCGGAATCATGATTAAGCTGAAAGACCTGAGATGTGATAAAGGCCCATGCAGGACGACTATCACTCCAGGATCTCCAATTGTGGACTGGACCCAATGCGGTTAATGCCTGGTCTGGTGACCGGTTTCGAAGGTGGGCTAGTGCCAGGGTTATCCTGTTTTGGGCATTATCTTTTAAATCCAGGTTCTCCTTTGCTTCTTCCAGCAAGGAAGTTAATCTTTGAGATGGTATCGGAAGGAAGGGGTCCAGTAGTTCAAAATAAAGATAGGTTTGGGAAAAGAAGGGGTCATTGCCATGAATTTTTGAAAGTTTTGACATCCACCCTAGCAATTCCTCAAGTGTGGCCGAGGCCGATCGGTGTTGCATTAATTTGCGGAGTGCAAAACTTTGATGAATTGGTTGTTCGATTAACTTAGTAAGAATGTGGCTTAATCCTTTTAAGTCATCGGCACTTTCCAGGTAATCGCAAACGGCTCTGACTAGTCTTGGATCATTCCCCAGTATTGGTAAAAGCCGGTCTAGCACTTTGATCGATTCTTTATAATTTCCCTCTAATGCATAAGCTCTTGCTTCAATGACAAGGCGCCAACGATTGGGAATAATGGGGGCATTATTAACTTCGAAGTGGATGGTTTCGATGTCGTTAATTTGTGCCAGTGCATTCATTCTTAATTTGAATAACTCTTCCTCTACCTTTGCTTTGGATGGGGATAGATATTGTACAATTTCTGAAAAGGCCCCCAGTCGTCCAAGCCAACTGCAAAAAACAAGGAGGTCTTTGCCTTGTTTGAAATCAAATTGATCGCCGCATTTCTTGATAATCGATTGTTTTTCAATTTCATTTTCCGTGATTTCAAATTGAAGAGCATAAATCCGCATGAAATCGATCGGTTCTGCTTTTGGGTTTGATTGAAGTAATTCGATACATCGATTCAGACTGCCTTTCGATAATGGGTTTAGAATATGAAGAAGGGTCATGTGACGAATTGCTTCGACTCCAAACTGAGTTTTTCGAGTGGATAACTGGGCTAGTTTTTTTCCTACAAATGGTAGGTTTCTTTTATCATTTAAATGAACAATTAGCCGGGTAAGAAGGAAAATGCTTTCTGCATGAGTAGGGTGGTTTGTCAGGGAATTAGTCACGATTTCGGTTGCACGTAGTGGGTGCCCACTTTCTGCCAGTAATTCTGATGCAAGTAGAGAATTATCAGGAGAATCGAGCCAACCGTTAATTTTTAACAGTTCATTGAGTTGGATGATGGCAATTTCACCCGCAATTTTTCTTTCCTGCGGGTGTAATAAATCATTTTTTAAAGTTTGAATACTCCGATTAAGAAGCTCTACCTTTTTTTCCTCAATCCCACCTTCCAAAGAAATAATCCTAGACCATTTTTGAAGTGCTTCAGTTGGGTTGGATCTAAAAAGCAGTTGAATGAAATTTTCTCTCGTGGCTAAGTTATCAGGGGAAAGTAGGTGAGCGATCCGAGCTTTCCGAACACCATCTTCTAGTAAATTGGACTCATTGCTTATCGATTCATCCTGATATACTTTTGATAGTTGTAGAAGTTGGTTTGACTTCCATTCCCTAACCTTTGGCATGAAGAATTCGGATGAGGCAAAGAATAAACCAAAAATAACAAGGCCAAAAATAAAAAAGATGTATCTAAGGTTGAGGTTAAACATTAGACAATTTTAAATCTCAAAGTAGGGTAATTTTGAACAGATTGTAATGGAGGCCGATATTTCTTCTCGATTACTAACTGAAGTTTCCCCCCACACGAACTTTCTTTTTCGGCAATTTCACTCACTGAGACTTTATGCAAAATTGAGATAAGCTACCGCCCTTGGCCGCTTGCTAAAAAAGCAAAGCCAATTTCGACTAACTTTATTTTTATGATTATCAAGTAGAACCAGAGCGCATCGGATGAGCACTGGGGAATTCTAGTAAACTTTCGTCAATTTCAACCTCGGTTTGTCGACCCAGGATTTCAAACAGGACTTTTACTCTTTCTCGTGCAGAAACAAGCTTAGTAACCGTTCCCTCATCACCTTTGAAAAGTCCAGAAATTGCTTTGACCTTATCCCCCACCTTGTGAGGTTGATCTGGGATTTCCAGGATGCCGTCTGGTGAAATAAGACGCAGTGCGATCATAACTTGGGGAGGGACATGCACTGGAACTTCATTTCTTCGCACGATGTAAGAAACTCCATGAGCGAAATGAACATTTCTAAGGTGCATTACAGGGTCAAATCGAGCAAAGAAATATCCGGGAAAAAGTGGTTTTGCAGGGGAGGCTTTTTCTTTTCTGGGACGAATTGTCCTGGGCAGAAATGCCTCGACGTCCGTCAGATTGCCAATGGTTTGTGCTGCGAGCATTTCCATTCGTGGTTTTGCACGGAGGCAGTACCACCCGATCGACCAATCTTCAAAATTATCTTGAGTCATTACAACTTGAGCAGTCCGGCAAGAGCGGGTAGCAATCGGCGACTTGTTTTAGTAAGTTTTTTTAATTTTTCCAGTCTGATTAGATAGAAATCATCATCCTTTTCATTATCTGACAGAGAATTTTCCATCCTTGATATTCGATCGGTTGCACTGTCAAGGTGAGGCATGATTTCGTCCTTGATAAATGTGGAGAATAGCCTGCGGAATTCTGTTTCTGCTAGATAATGATCACGGCGATCACCGGCAACATAGGTAGAACGAACTGCTTTGAGAGATTTGAGAGTCCTTAAACCTTGGCTTGCGGAACCAATGCTAATTTCAAGTCGAGATGAAATCTTATCCATAGATAAGGGTTTTTCAGAAAAATAGAGTAATCCATAAATCTCACCAACTGAGCGGGGCATACCTAGAATTCCCATTAAACGCACGAAGAAATCAATTGATTCGATTTCCAAGGATTGCTTTATGGAAGCAGAACTTGCAGGTTTTATTTTGTGGGGTATCAAAACTATATTTCATTTATTTCAAAAAAAAATGAAAACTACAAGCTTTCTCTTAACAAAGTATCTAAAAGTTCCCAATTTTTAAGGATATTGCGAGGATTACGCTGGTAAAACGAACTTGCTCTTTTGGTAATTTAAGTCGACTATGTAATGCACTTTTACAGTCATGCCTAACCATAGAGACAAAGGATATGCAACACTCCACAAATTGATTTTGTTGAGTTCTCTTTTCGTTTGGTTTTGGATATCATTGTTTCTCTGGGATTCTCTTGATTATTCTCTGATCAATTTACCTTGGAATTACGCATTGGTTGCGATTGCCGGGCTCACTGTTGCCACTTTTGGGTCATTACAGCAATACGGCTTGTTTTTCATGAAAAACGGTTGGGGGCGTGTTCGAGAATCGCTACTCAAGGCGAATTTTCAAACTGCTCTAATCGCTTTTTTTGTTTTTGCCTCTTACTTTGCTACTAAAGACAATGAAACAAGCCGTTTA
>JABGUO010000322.1 GCA_018646565.1 Opitutia bacterium
AACTGCGGCTCCTCAGTTTCAAGGACAACCTGGTCCAGCTGCTGGTTACCCAGCTCCGAATGCGGCTCCTCAGTTTCAAGGACAACCTGGACCGGCTGCTGGTTACCCAGCTCCAACTGCGGCTCCTCGGTTTCAAGGACAACCTGGTCCAGCTGCACATCCAGCAGGTGCTCCCCAGTTCCATGGTCAACCCGGTCCTGCTGCACACCCAGTAGGTGCTCCCCAATTCCATGGTCAACCTGGACCAGCTGCACATCCAGCAGGTGCTCCCCAGTTTCATGGTCAGCCTGGCCCAGCAGCACACCCAGCAGGCGCTCCCCAGTTCCATGGTCAACCTGACCCAGCTCATCCTAACACTCATAACGGTCCGGGAGCACATAACCCAGGTGAGCCCGACCATGATGAAATTGTTGGATCTGTAATTGGTATCGATGTAGAAAAACAGTTAGTTAGAATTATGACAAAACAAGGCCCAGTTTCCTTGAAAGTCACGGATGATTCCGAATTACTGATTCCCGGAGAACGCCCTGAAGCTCTAATGGACATTGATCCAGAAGATTTTAAGCGTGAATCTAAAGGCAGAATGGTTCGTATTGCTAGTCGTGACGGCAAGATCGATCATATCGAGCCTGCTGAGTAATTACATTCTGAAATTTACTGAAATTCAGTAATTATTTTAAAGCCTCTCACTTCGGTGAGGGGCTTTTTTATTTTATACGATAACCTTCCTAAATACTCTTTTCTATCCAATCATTACCCCCCTCTTATAATCGATTAGAAACTGAATAAAATTAGATTGGAAACTTCAGTTGAAAACTAGTCCGGAGTGAACCCAAATCGTAATAAAAGTGGCTACTGCAGGAACATATAAATTGTCATTAAAAACAAATCGGCCCAATTTAATAGGAAAAAATTCTAAAATCGAAACTGTTGCTGCGATAATTACTATTTCTGAAATCCTTATTCTCCCTCCCCACAGATCTAAAAAGTATGGTAATTGAGGAAAGACTAAACCAGCAAGAAAGGCACAAAGCACAAAACATCCAACCGCACCTTCCAATGTTTTATTTCCCACTTTGATTTGGCCAACTGCTTTACCAACTAACGCAGCGACCGCATCACCAAGAATAAATAGGGACAAACAAAGAAAAGAAGTAACGGCCGAAAATTCACTATGTAATGAAATCAAACTACAAATGGCAGAACCACCTAGTATATAGGTTGCACCAGTGAGTTGTCTTTTTTCCTCTGCTCTCATCATCGAGCCAAAAAACTGGTTAAACCACTCAGCAAATAAGGATTGATTCAATCTACAATACTCCACCAAAAGGGATACTACTAATAATGAAAAAATTAGGTAACAGGCATAACTTCTTGGAACCTCTACTAGAAGGGGAAAATAAAAAATAGTGAATGGTAATAGAACTGCAACAATGTGAAGCAGTTTACGGTTTACTTCTTCAATAGTCAGATTTCCAAGCATTGAGGACGACTAGAAGTTAAAAATTAATTCTGCAACCGAGTTTAACCAAACGATTTAATTGGACCCAAAATTAAAAGTTCCTTGATCTTTTTCTTCAGGTGCTTTGGCAGATTCAGGTGCTTTCGATTTTTCACTCGGGACCAAAGTTTTTTCAACTGGCTCTATCTCCAAATCTGCATCGTCGACCTTCGGTGCGTTAATAACTCGATCGATCTTGTGTGCGGTAAGGGTGCTCCCCTTTACCGAGCGTCCCTGTAATTCAATCCAAGAAAAATCGAATTCAATCACTTTTTCTCTCACTCTTTTTAATTCCGGATCAATGTGAACCAGAACTCGACTATTTTTCTTTTCTGAGTCGTGAACAGAAAAATAAAAAATTCGACTCTTTGAATGGACTTTGAAAAGAGGATAATCTTTATCCCTAGTCACCCCGCCAATCTTGAATTTTTTGGCGTACAATCGACCCGACTGACCATCTCGGTAAACCATGTTATAGACCTTTTGATCATCTCTCCGGAAAATTGATACCCTCATTGGATTCTTACCAACAAACATTTTATCTGCGATCTTCATCACTTTCATAACACCATCTTTACCGATCACAATTACATCATCAAGGTCAGAGCATTTTTCAATCGCCTCGTCTTTTTTTAAAGCGTATCCCGCAAAGCCATCTTTACGATTGATATAAAGAGTCTCACTTGCGACCACAACCTTAGAGGCGACAATCTTATCAAAAGCAATCAGCTCTCCACTTTCATTAACACTTAATTCCGTCTTTCTCTCTCGTCCCTTTCCATACTTCTTCATTAATTCCTTAAAATAACGAATCGTATATTTTGTGATTTGACTGAGGTGCCCTTTCACCACTTCAATTTCATCTTCGAAACCTTGAATTAATTCATCCGCTCGAAATGAGTCATATTTCGAGATCCTTTTAATTTTTATTTCGAGAAGTCGTAAAATATCATCTTCGATGATCGCACGATGAAATAATTTAATGTAGGGTTTGAGTCCTTTATCAACGGCAGCAATTACGCCCTCCCAAGTTTCTTCCTTCTCAATATCGCGATAAATCCGCTTTTCGATAAAGATTTTTTCCAAAGATGCAAAATGCCATTTTTCCTGAAGTTCACCGAGTTTAATCTCCAATTCCTTTTGCAAAAGATCCCGAGTTAAAAAAGCAGCCGATTTGATCAAGTCATTAACAGAAAGAAACTGTGGATGGTTATGCTGTATGATACAGGCATTCGGGGCCAAACTTACTTCACAATCAGTAAATGCATAAAGCGCAGGCAAAAGATCTTCCGCTGAAACAGTGGACGGCAGGTGAATCATGATTTCAACAAACTCAGCCGTATTATCCTCAATCTTAGATATTTTAATCTTACCCTTATCATTCGCAGAAAGGATTGAATCGATTAAACTGGTCGTGGTAGTCCCAAAGGGGATCTCGGTCACTTTGAGAAGGTGCTTCTTTACTTTTTCAATTCGTGCCCGCACCCGCACACGTCCTCCCCTCGCACCTCCGTTATAATCGGTACAGTCAGCAATTCCACCCTGATGAAAATCGGGAAGTAAATTGATTGGGTTTTTACGAAGTGCGTCCGTTAAGGCATCCAGTATTTCAATAAAATTATGAGGAAGAATCTTCGTGGAAAGGCCCACTGCGATTCCCTCCGCTCCCTGTGCTAATAACAAGGGAAACTTAACCGGAAAGGTGACTGGTTCTTTATTTCTCCCATCATAGGAAGAAGCCCATTCCGTGACCTTAGGGCTGAACACAACCTCCAATGCAAACGGCGTCAATCGCGCTTCAATATATCGGGGTGCTGCAGCAGAATCACCAGTCAGTAAATTACCCCAGTTACCCTGCATATCAATTAACAAATCTTTTTGCCCAAGTTGAATCATGGCATCACCAATCGAAGCATCTCCATGGGGATGATACTTCATTGTGTTTCCAATTACATTAGCGACTTTATTATAACGACCATCCTCTAATTCACGCATGGAATGTAGTATCCTGCGCTGTACTGGTTTCAACCCATCATCCGCATGAGGGACAGCTCGTTCTAAAATAACATAAGAGGCATAGTCTAAAAACCAATCACCATACATATCATCAACATAGATGGCATCATCTTCCCCGCGCTCAGCACCGTCATCAGTCAATAATGCTTCAGGGTCAAACCGCCGGATTGCGATTTCCTTTACCTCTTCCTTGCTCTCTTCATCAGTAGAATCATTTTCTAGTGAAGGATCGGAGTCATTTTTTTGATCGGACATAATAACAGGTTCTTACTACTATCAGGCGGCTTCGCCATCACTGACAACCGAAGTGGAGGTCAGGGACTTTTTGTCAGAATCTACCGGTGCCTCCTCATTTTTATCTACAATATCAACTTCAAAGCGAAGGTTTCTAATGATGTATTGTTGTCTTTCAGGGGTATTCTTACCCATAAAAAACTTGAGCATCTCCTTAATAGATTCATGGGCATCAATTTTAACAGGATCTAAACGGATATCATCAGCA
>JABGUO010000323.1 GCA_018646565.1 Opitutia bacterium
ACAAAGACTTGGATAAATATCGACATGAGAGATCGGCTGATTGTTCCGAAGTCCGGCTTTAGCAACTCCCGGGGAGACAACAATAAAGGGAACCCTCGTTGTGTCCCTCCAGATCGCTGCCTTGCACCAGTGGGTTTTCTCTCCGAGGTTCCAGCCGTGATCACTGGTAAGTACAATGACCGTGTCCCGATTCCCGGGTCTTTTCTTAAGCTCCTCCAGCAAGCTTCCGATTTGAACATCCACATAGTTGATGCATGCAAGGTAGGATTGCACCATGTACTTCCATTCCCTCTCGCCCCCGAGATGCAGAATCTGTTCGTGAACGGTTCGGGGCTTGAATAAATCTTTGTGAGCATTTGAGCGGGCCAGAGCCTTTCCATAAGGTGGCAGGTCATCGAGATCATCCGTCCGAACCAGCGGCAACTGAATACCTTCCAGAGGAAACTTTTCAAAGTAAGCCTTGGGGGCATTGAACGGGCGGTGAGGCCGATAGAAGCCCACCGTCATAAGTAATGGCTTGTCAGCTTTCAGTCCTTTCTTCCACTCGCCGATTGCCCATTGGGCAACCTTGTAGTCACCGGTTGCTTCTACGGCGTGGTTGTGAGGTCCTCCTTCTCCCCATAAATTGGCCTTCTCATCGGTAAAGTTTCCGCGAGTATCAGCCGGGCGAGCCAGGTACTCTTCGACATTGTTCGTGATTCCCTTAGGATTTCCGTGAGCGACCTTCCCAACGCTTACCACCCGGTATCCATGTTCCTTAAAATGCTGGTGAAAAACGAAAGGGTTCTTGGGTGCATTGGGTGAAGTGATCCCCTGCGTCGGTTGATCACCATAAAAAGGCATCCTTTTTGGACTGTTGAAATACCTGCCAGTACTCTTCGGATAAAGACCATGCAAAAGACTTTCCCGGGAAGGCCCACACTGGGGAGCGTTGCAGTGGGCATTGGTGAACAAGACTCCATCTTCTGCCAGTGAATCCAAATTCGGAGTTTTAGTTTGCGGGTGTCCACCCATCACGCCAATCCAGTCATTGAGATCATCCACAATAATAAAGACCACATTGGGTTTCTGCTTTTCCTCTGCAAAGGATACCATGCATAAGAAAGTGAAAACAATAGTCTGGAGAATTATATTCTTTTTATTCATCTCTTTAATTTTTCTTAGAAGCTTTTTTGTATCGTTTATTTTGACTTGAAGACGGTCCAATCAGTTTACCTTTTTTCATTTGGTGTAGATCATTGACCATCCCTTTTTTTGCTGCTTTCCACCATGGCTCATACATTGCCTGAAGTTTCTCAACTAGCTCAAGATGTTGATTCACAATGTTACTCTCTTCTCCAAGATCAGTCCGGTAGTTATAAAGTGCTAAACTTCTTTTTGCATCCTTGTTAGATTTATTCTCCCTTTCCCAAACCAGTCGAAAGCGGTTTGTAATAATAGATGCGTTATATTTAAAGCTTTCCATCTCCGTGGGATAATTCCATCGCCCTGCATGATTGATGAGAACACGGTCTTGAGGGACGCCCGAGGGTTTATCCAAAATATCGTTTAAAAGGCTGTGCCCCTGTAGGTCAGGATCATCAGGCTTGACCCCTATGATATCACAAAAAGTAGGCAAGATATCCATACCACTTCCAAGTGTGTAATTATCGAGTCCCTTATCTGCAACTCCGGGCCAGTAAAGAAAGAACGGAACGCAGGTGCCACCTTGCCATTGTTGATTCTTTGCTCCCCGCAGACCAGCATTATAGAGACCATCCTTTTCCAGAAAGCCTCTAAAATTATGCCCTGCACCTTGATATCCGCTAATCGCGTGGCCATTATCGGTCATGAAAATTAGAATGGTTTTCCTTTTATTATCTCGTTTTTCAAGCCATTTCATGAGCCTCCCCATATTAGTATCCACATTTGACACCATTGCATAGTAACCAGCCTGTTTTTCCGTCAAACCTGAATCTTCATAGATTGCGAGATACTTCTCTGGAGCGGCAACTGGACCATGGGGAATACTCGTAGCTAGGTAAAGGAAGTGGGGTTGCTCTTCATCCCCACTTTCGATCCATTTTATGGCCTCATCAAACAGTATATCCCCGCAATATCCCTCGAACTTCTCATTAATTCCATTTCTGTTTAAATAAGGATTGAATCGATTTACTTGATTCCGCACATACAAGGCCATATCAAATCCGCGCCTGTAAGGAGCTAGGGGGTTACCAGTCAAACCCTTCTCGACACTGGCAAGGTGCCATTTGCCAATCATAGCGGTGCGATATCCAGCATCCTTGAAGTATTGTGGAAGGATTTTTATATCGTCTCGTAAATTATCTCGCTCATAACGGGTGTCAGTTACTCCAGCAAAAAACTCGTGCCGACCACTCATCAATTGAGCACGAGTAGGAGCACAGTAAGAAGACACATGAAAATTCCTGAATCTCAAACTTTGATCATAGAGACGATCAAGGTGAGGTGTTTGAATAATTTCATTTCCTGTCCGTCCGATTTCACCCCAACTCATATCATCAGTAAGAACAAAAATGATATTGGGCTTTTCTGACCAACCCACTCCTTGATTGAGAATCATAGTGAAAACAACCAGCACTATTTTTTTAATAGTCATTTTATATAACGATGATTTCCATTTAACATTTCATACTCTTTCAATGGCTTCTACTTCTTCAAAGGAGTGAACTCAAGAATGGAGTCACCCCTACCGGGTGCTCCGTGGTTAAAAACCGCGAGATAGAGTTTCCCCTGATTAACAGTTAGATAATAGGGCGTGATCCCGCTTGGAACCAGAGTGCTTAAGTCAGTCCATTTCCCTTTATTGAAATCATCAAAGGTTTTGAAGCGGATGAATTTATTCTCATTGAAATCAGTTTCCGCTCCGCCCTGTTTCAAAAAATAACTGGTGGCATACCAGAAGCCTTGGAAAAATTCCGCATCATTAAGGACCAACCCGGTCTTGGCCCAAAACCCGGAAGATCCATTTCGTCCGCTTGGATCATGACTATCGTAAATTTTGAAAGTGGGAGTCTTCCAATCCACGATTTCAACAATACGACCCTTGGCTGATCCGATTGCATAAAGTTTTCCATTGGTAAAAGTCAGGGCTCTTGCATAACCCTGTAGCGGCACCTTGATCGCACTTTCATTCTCACCAATCGCAGTGAACCGAAAAACATGACCGGAACCTGGATTGATGGCATAAATCCAACCCGTTGACGGATCAAGCACCACATCATGGGGACGATGAAGATTGATTCCGGCAATCTTCTTGGTCTGTGCCTGAATCGTTGGTTTGGAAAGATCAGAAAATGCAATCATACGATGATTCTCCGTGTCGTTGGCGTAGTACAATTTATCTTTGGGATTGTAGACGACCGAGTGCGGACCTCTCAGGGGAACCGGTGATACCTGAAACGGTTCTTCCGGACCTTCACGAAAAACGAAACGGTTATTTTTAAGATCCGTTATAACTTCCCGATTATTGGGTCCAAAGGCGATGTGGGTTGGCGTTTTCAGACGAATAGAACTTTCCCTGGGGACATACTCCACCACTTCCAGTCCAAAGCCCGATTTTTCCGGGGATTCCTTCTGCGGTTTGCCGCATGCTAAGAAACCGATCCAGAAAAAACAACAGCTTGTTAAACATGGCTTTACTTTCATATCAGGAAATTTGCTTTCGCTTAAAGCTCTACTTCCGCGAATGGTTTTCTCCGAAATCCCATCGCTGCGACTTCTTGGGTTTACCTCCCACAGGAGTAATCTCGATCCAGTCTATTTCCAAAGGCTCTTTACTGATGGGAACGAACATCCGGAGATGCTGCAAGACTCCCTTTACCGGAAGTTTGAT
>JABGUO010000324.1 GCA_018646565.1 Opitutia bacterium
ATTAGCAAATAGTGGTCCATCACAAACTCGTAGGAATTACAAAGATGGTGTGCGGGCTAATTTTAATAACGGTAAATTTGGAGTAAGTTTGGGACTCCACGATGGATATTGGAAAAATGATGATTTTAATGGGGATAATATTGCCATTGATATTGCCGCTTCTTTGATGATAATTCCTGGATTAGAGGCTCGCTTGGGTTATGCACAAGAACAGTTTGATGATCAAGCTGGTGCGAGTGATGCTATCTCACAGCTGAATGGTTGGATAGCCTATCAACCAGGTGACCTTACTCTTGCTTTTGAGTTTGATAATATGGACATCCTTTCAGATGAGTATTGGAGCATGATGTTTCATGCTAATTATCAGTTTGCTAATTGGATGAGCGCCACCTTCCGTTATTCGCATGAAGATTATGAAGCTATGTCAGTTAGCAATGAAGCAGATCGTTTTTCTTTTGCATTGCTTTTCTCACTTACCGAAAATTTTGGTCTTAATTTCGAATATAGCACAACGAGTGTCGATAGTTTGAATGTTGGTGACTACGACGAGTTTTATGTCGAAGGTTTGTTAAGTTTCTAAAATTTCGTAAGTAAAATTTTCAAAAGAGCCTCGTTCGTGTATACGAACGAGGTTTTTTTTTGCGATTTTGAGTGACAGTTTATCATCCCTCCTTTTTGAAGGTAGGTGGTATAGCCAATAATTTTATTTACTTTGTAATCGATCAAAAAAAGATTGGAAATCTATGACAGCACAATTGATGGAGGAAACGGAAAAACCGAAAAAAGCCCAGAAGCGAAAAATTGAGGAATTGGGAGAGGAGTTTGGATACCTGCAGAGAAAATGCCGGGAGTTTGGAATCCCCGTACTGATTGTGGTGGAGGGTTGGAGTGCGGCAGGGAAAGGGTCGATGATCAACAAGATCATTCAACCCGTCGATCCCCGCGGGTTTAAGGTCAGTTGTATTGCCTCCCCCAGTCGAGATGAACAGTTACGTCCTTTTCTTTGGCGCTTTTGGCGAAGGACTCCTTCTGCGGATCGAATGGCCATTTTCGACCGCAGTTGGTACCGGAATTTACTCGATGAAGTAGTGGAAGGAAGTTTAAAGGACAAGGATTTAGAAAAAGCTTACACCGATATTCGTTCATTTGAACGACAATTACGGGATAGTGGCACCGTGATTTTTAAATTCTTTCTCGATATTTCAAAAAAAGAACAGTCCCAACGACTACAGACCCTTCGGGAAAATCCAAACACTTCCTGGCGGGTTGATGATGGCGTTCTTGCGAGGCATTATAAATACGATGAGTATAAGGCAGCGAGTAAGGAAATGTTTAAGGAAACCGATGTGGTGGACGGTGCCCATTGGCAAGAGATTGACACCACAAAATTTCTTCCCGCTACGGTTAAGACTCTACAAATCCTGGTCGATTTACTGAGGAATAAAGTTGATAAACGAAAAGGCGGACTCAAGTTTAACCGCAATATTCCCGCCAAGTTACCCACTTGTAAGACCGCCCCTTCCTTGGGCAAGGTGGATACTTCTTTATCCTTGGGCAAAGACGAGTATCGAAAAAAATTAGTTACCCGACAGAAAAGAATTCATGAACTCCATAATGAACTCTATCGATTGCGCATCCCCATGGTCATTGTCTATGAGGGTTGGGATGCTGCGGGAAAAGGCGGAAATATTCGCCGTTTAACTGAAGAAATGGATCCGCGGGGTTATGAGGTGATTCCCATATCCGCTCCTAATGATGTGGAAAAAGTACACCATTATTTATGGCGTTTTTGGACGGAGTTTCCCAAGGCCGGGCATTTAACTATTTTTGACCGTTCCTGGTATGGTCGTGTATTGGTTGAACGGGTGGAAGGTTTTTGTGGTGAGAATGATTGGAAACAGGCTTATCGTGAAATTAATGAAATGGAGGAGAACTTTCATAATTATGGAACCGCTTTGGTGAAATTCTGGGTTCATATCGATAAAGACGAACAATTAAAACGATTTGAAGCACGCAAGGAAAACCCCGCCAAATTATGGAAATTACACGAGGAGGACTGGAGAAATCGTGAAAAGTGGGATTTGTATGAGGAAGCGGCCGAGGAAATGTTCCTGCGTACGCATACCCCTTTTGCCCCGTGGACAATTATTGAAGGAAATTGTAAGCGCTATGCCCGGATCAAATCTATGGATGTGGTAATCGAAGCGATTGAAAAGAAGATCGAAGAGAAGGCTTAGGGAAATTCTTGCTGTCCTTTTTAGTACAAAATAAAAAGTTTTATTTTTTGTCGGTTAATTCCTCGATCTTTTCAATTCCCTTTATCGCTATAATCTTATCAATATCCGGATTTGCACCGCTCACACCAATAGCCCCGACCAGTTTTCTTTCATAATACAATGGGATGCCCCCCTTGACCCCCCGAATAACTTTCAGGCTACCAATATCGATAATTTCAAGATTTTTGCCATTTCGGGCCTCTAACTCCTCAGTCGCTACTCCTTTAA
>JABGUO010000325.1 GCA_018646565.1 Opitutia bacterium
AAAATAATTCTAGAAAGAGAATTTTGGATTGCAGTGATGAAAGCCCAAAAAGAACTGGGTGTTGAGATTGAACAGGAGGCAATTGATGCATCAGTCTCCGCAAAAGCCTCGGTTGATTTAGAATCAATTCAAGAAAGAGAAAAGGTAACCAAGCATGATGTGAAGGCACGGTTGGAAGAATTTGCGCATAAAACTGGTCATCAACATGCTCACAAGGGAATGACCAGTCGAGACCTAACAGAAAATGTGGAGCAGCTCCAAATTCATCGATCCCTGAGTCTGATTTTAGATAAAGGAGTTGCTGCCCTGTTAGCGTTGGCTCGAAAGGCCGAGCAATATAAAGACATTCCACTTACCGCCCGTTCTCATAATGTACCGGCCCAAGTCACCACCTTAGGGAAAAGGATGGCCAACTGGGGGGAGGAATTGGAACGCGTTTTGGAAGCACTTTCCAGTTTATGCGTTACCTACCCTTATCGCGGATTGAAAGGTGCAGTAGGTACCCGTCTAGATCAAGTTACCCTGTTGGGTGATACTGAAAAAGCAGAGCAACTGGACCGCAAGGTAATGGAGCACCTGGGAGCCACCGCAAATTGGGAGAATGTGGGACAAGTCTACCCGAGGAGTCTTGATTTTGAAGTGATCTCGATACTGGTTCGTTTAGCCGCTGCACCCTCTAGTTTTGCAAAGACCCTTCGGATTATGGCTGGTCATGAATTACTGGGAGAAGGATTTGCAAAAGGACAGACTGGATCCTCGGCTATGCCCCATAAAATGAACAGCCGAAGTTGTGAGAGAATTAATGGATTTCATGCCATATTGAATGGTCACTTAACTATGGTATCGAACCTCTCAGGCGATCAATGGAATGAGGGCGATGTTTCCTGCTCAGTAGTTCGAAGAGTTGCTTTGCCAGATGCCTTTTTTGCGATTGATGGATTACTGGATACTTTTCTGACAGTCCTTACTCAGATGGAGGTCTTTCCCGCGATGATAAAATCCGAGGCTTCTCATTATTTACCCTTTTTATTATCCACGACATTCATGATGGAGGCAGTTAAGGCAGGGGCAGGTAGGGAAGATGCACACGCTGCAATTAAGGAACATGCAGTGGCCACCGTAAAAGATCTTCGGACGGGTAAGGCGAAAGAAAATGACTTAGCAAAGCGCTTAGCAAAAGACAAAAGGGTCGGTTTGAATGCCACCATCATAAAATCTCTCATTCAGGAGGGTCAAAAGCGAATTGGTGCGGCGAATTCCCAAGTTGATTATTTTGTGGCTAGTGCCGATTCCTGGGCGAAAAGATATCCAACTGCGCAAGAGTACACTCCGCCTTCCATACTCTAGAATTTTCTCAATGTAGTCGATGCCGTGGCTAATTCAAAATATTTTGCGATTGCCATTTTGATCGTTCCTCTGTGGAGTGATCGCTTTTTCGTTATTTGACTCTTTAATATTATGGCAGATGAATTAGTTGGAAATTGTTTGGTCGCTCAATCAGGGGGACCAACCGCCGTTATCAATGCGAGTGTTGCTGGTGTAGTAACAGAAGCCCTCAATAACCCGTGTATTGAAGAAATATATGGTGGAATGAATGGTGTACTTGGAATTCTAAAAGAAGACTTAATTGATCTTGCAGAAGAATCCCAACAAAACATTCGCGGACTTCGTTACACTCCCGCATCTGCTTTGGGCACATGCCGTTTTAAATTAAAGCGTGACTCCGATTATGAACGCGTGCTCGAGGTCTTTGAAGCACACAATATTCGATACTTTTTTTATGCAGGTGGAAACGACTCACAAGACACCGCTGATAAGATTTCAAAGCTTGCCCAAGAGAAAAATTACGAACTCCGTGTGATCGGAGTGCCCAAGACGATTGATAATGATTTGGTAACCACTGATCATTGCCCAGGCTACGGTAGTGTGGTAAAGTACATCTGTACGGTGATTCGTGAGATGGCCTTGGACCATGAGGCAATGGGGCAACACGATTTAGTTTCGATTGTTGAAGTAATGGGCAGAAATGCGGGTTGGATTGCTGCGGGTGCTACTCTTGCGAAAAGAAAAGAGAATCCAGATGACGCACCTCATCTCATTTATCTGCCAGAATTACCGTTCTCCAAAGAACAATTCGTGGATGATGTCCAACGAGTACTCAAGAGGAATAAATACTGCCTCGTAGTAGTGGGGGAGGGTTTGTTAGATCACGACGGAAATTATGTGGCGAACAGCACCAGTGCACAGGATGCATTTGGGCACCAACAACTTGGTGGAATTGGAGATTTCTTAGCGGGATTAGTGGAAGAGAACTTGGCTGTAAAAGCTCGATCTT
This sequence comes from Opitutia bacterium, assembly GCA_018646565.1. Classification (GTDB taxonomy): domain Bacteria; phylum Verrucomicrobiota; class Verrucomicrobiia; order Opitutales; family Seribacteraceae; genus Seribacter. The sequence continues at coordinate 2,336 of JABGUO010000325.1, forward strand.
CCAAACTGGGAACGGGGCAAAGAGCAGCGGCTCATTGTTCATCTCAAGCAGATAATGACGAAGCATTTATGGCTGGTCAGGCTGCAGTGAAAGCAGCTATTGACGGAGAAACTGATAAAATGGTCATCCTTGTTCGTGCAGAAGGTGAAGCCTACAGTTGTGAAACCAGTCTTGCGCCACTTTCTGAGATCGCTAATGGAGTAAAAGAAATTCCTGCCGATTGGATCTCCGAAGATCGTGTCAGCATGACGGCAAAATTTATTAAGTATTGCCAACCTTTAATCCAAGGTGAAGTTGAAGTTCCTTATGAAAATGGAGTTCCTTCTTTTGTCAGATTATCTAAAAAGCGGATTAGAAAAGTATTGGATTCCCATTCTTTCGAGTAATTTCGAAAGGTAACTTGGTTTTTAAATTATCCCATACTTTGCAGGGCAACTTGCAAAGTTTGGATAATTTCTTCCGGTTCCTCCATTCCGACTGAAAGTCGGCATAAATACGGTGAAATTCCTGCTTTTTTGAGTATGTTCAATCCTTGTTCGGACTGGATCAACTTGTAGTGCGCCAAGTATACATAAGGACAGCACAGGGAGAACTCGGTCCCAAAACTAGGACTCTTAAGCATGCGAAGTTGATTATAAAAACTTTCAAAGCAACCAGTAACCTCAAAACTTACCACGCAACCGGGCTTTTCATCACCGGCTATTTTTCGAAAGTAACCTGCTGAATCATTTTGGTATGCCCAAAATACTTTCTTGATTCCTGGATGTGATTCCAAGAAATGAACCACTTGGAGGAGGGTATTATTGGTTTTTTGAACAAATGTTGGATAATGGGGGAGTTGTTCACATAAACGTAAAAGATCCCTTTTAAAGGGGGGAGATAAATAATTTTTAGTCGATTCAAATAATTCTCT
>JABGUO010000037.1 GCA_018646565.1 Opitutia bacterium
CAAATAAAGAGAGTGAAAGAAGGAATAGTACAATTGGAATTAATTTCATGGATCTTCGCTGGTCATAAATAATGATTTTCAGGGAATTCCGTGATAAATACGATTGTGTAATTAGGCAAAATAATTATCTGCCAGTCGATCAAATTTAAAGGCTCAAAAACTCTAAAACCGGGCCGCTAAATTTTCAACAATAGTCGCTCCAATAGTAAGCGAAGCCGTTGCTGCGGGGGAGGGGGCATTGCAAACATTAATGACCCGGCTGTTTTCCTGAATAAGGAAATCATCCACCATTGCACCATCGGGGCTAACGGCTTGTGCCCGAATTCCCGCGGGAACAGAATAAATGTGCTTGGATTCAATTTCAGGAATTAATCGGCGCAGTGCTTTAACAAAGGCACCCTTGTTGTAAGATCGCCACATTTCTCCCCAACCCATTCTCCAATGCTTTATCGCCATCTTTTGAAAGCCGGGGTAAAATATGGATTCAAGCAGGTCTTTTAAATTGAGGTCAAATTTCCCATAGGCTTCCCTTCCAAAGGCAAGAACTGCATTTGGACCACATTCGACGGAACCATCAATCATACGTGTAAAGTGTACACCAAGGAAGGGGAATTGAGGATCTGGTACCGGATAAATCAGGTTTTTGCAAAGATGCTTTGCGTCTTCAGTAAGCTCATAGTACTCCCCTTTAAAGGGAATGATTTTTGCCGGTGCCCGATTTCCTCCCATTTGGGTAATTCGGTCCGAATGTAAACCGGCACAGTTGATTAAGTAAGAGGCATGAATCGATTCGGTTCGGGTATGAATGATAACTTCATTCGTAGATGATTCAATTCGGCTAGCCCCTTCTCCTAGGAGGACTAGACCATCTTTTTCCTGAATGATCTCGCCTAATCGTAGGCACACCTGTTTGTAATTTACGATACCACATTCCGGTACATGAATGGCTTGCACACCGGCAGCATGGGGCTCAATTTCAAGGAGTCGTTCGCGGGAAATGATCTCACAATTTACTCCATTTTCTTGTCCTCTTTGGAAAATTTTCTCCATCCGGGGGAGTTCTTCTTCGCTGAGTGCTACAATTACTTTTCCACATAATTCGTGCTCGATATCCTGTTCCCTGCAAAAGACTTCCATCGCTTTTTTGCCTAGTCGACAATTACTGGCTTTGAGGGATCCGGGTTTATAGTAAATACCGGAATGTAAAACACCCGAATTGTGTCCAGTTTGGTGTTTTGCGAGTGAACTTTCTTTCTCTAAGACAATAATTTTCTTAAGAGGGTGTTTTTTTAAAATCTGATAAGCAGTGGCCAACCCCACAATTCCACCACCAATTATACAGATATCGGTTTTCACAACCGATTAATCAATTTCTACTTTGCCGTAGGATCTATCTAAATGAACATATCCTCCATCGGGATGAAAAATTTGCCCAGTGGTGTGTGCAGATCGATTAGAAGCAAGAAATACAACCGCATCCGCAATTTCATTTGCACTAGTCATTCGATTTTCAAAGGGGATATTCTGCTCGATTGAATGAAGAGTTTTTTCAGGATTTTTTAAAGAATCTAACCATCTTTTATACATTGGAGTCATCACTTCTGCGGGGATAACAGAGTTCACCCGTATGCCCCGATCAGCTAAGTCCAGTGCCCATTCCCGAGTAAGCGCATTCATCGCACCTTTTGAGGCGGCATAACCTGAGGTTCCTCCTTGTCCAGTCTCGGCAACTTTGGAGCCAATATTTATGATGCTCCCTCGGTTTTTTTCCAATTCGGCCAAGGCAAAATGGGTCAGGCTAAAAACATGAAGCAGGTTTTTGCGCAGGGATTCAAAAAAATCGGATGGCTTCGCTTTTAGATCAACGCCATCATTTGTACCGGCATTGTGAATCAAGAAATCAATACGCCCTTTTTTCTGGATTGTTTGCTCAACTGCATTTTGGCAGGCATCTTCATCCATTAATTCGGTGGGAATACAGAATACCTGATCTTTTTCACCAGCAATATCCTGAATGAGTTCATTCGCTACCTGTGGATTACGATCTACGATTGATACGGAAGCACCCTCGTTTGCAAACGAGCGAACGATTGCAGCACCAATTCCCTTGGCTCCCCCCGTTACGAGAGCGACTTTGCCCTCGAGGTTAAGGTTCATACCGCGGGAACAACTTTCTGTGTTGAACTTCCCAACTGATCAATTCCCAACTCCACAACATCTCCGGCTTTTAGATATACTTGTGGGTCCATTCCCATTCCGACTCCGGGAGGAGTACCCGTGGAAATAATGTCTCCGGGTAGCAGGGTCATAAATTGACTGACATAACTGAGTAGAAAAGGAATTTTGTAGTGCAGGTTCGAAGAGTTACTGGATTGCATGGTTTCACCATTAACCTTGAGCCACATTTTTAAATTATTGTGATCTTCAATCTCGTCCTGAGTGACGAGCCAGGGTCCAAAAGGGGCGAAGCGGTCGCAACTCTTACCTTTGACCCATTGCCCACTACGGTCGAGCTGAAATCCTCTTTCACTGTAGTCGTTGTGAAGAGAAAATCCGGCAATGTGATCGAGTGCGTCTTTTTCTTCGACATAACTGGCTCGTTTTCCCACCACAAAGGCGAGTTCAACTTCCCAATCCGTTTTATCCCCTCCGCGCGGAAGAATTAAATCGTCATTGGGCCCGCAAAATGAACTGGTGGCTTTAAAAAAGAGAACGGGTTCCGGTGGGATTTCCATACCTGATTCTCGGGCATGGTCATCGTAGTTTAAGCCGATACATACAATCTTACTGGGACGGGCCACCGGGGAACCATATCGTTCGCCTTCAGGAAATGGCGGCAAGTTTTCTCCATTTTCTTTTACCCATTCGCTCAATCGTTTCATGCCGTCGGTTTCAAAAAACACTTCATCATAATCCTCACCAAAGGAGGATACATCGACCTCTCGGCCGTCCGGGAGTAAAAGCCCGGGAGATTCTTCTTGAGGTTCACCTTTTCGAATAAGTTTCATGATAAATTAGAGTTTGTTAGCGTAAAGTCATGGTTCCACCGTCCACATCATAGGCAGATCCGGTTATAAATGAGGCTTCCTCTGAGCATAGAAAGGTAGCGAGTGAGGCAATTTCTTCAGGTTCTCCCATCCGTCCAATTGGCTGGTATTTTGAGAGTTCAGTAAATTTTTCCGAACGCTCGTTTTCATCCGGATAATATTTTTCCAAAAAGCCATCTACAAAAGGAGTATGGACCCGTCCTGGGCAGAGGCAATTACAACGAATTCCTTGGTCCACATAATCTTTGGCTACGCTGAGGGTCATTGCTAAGGCGGCACCTTTACTCGCCGAATAGGCAAATCGTTCTGCGATTCCAAGGCGAGATGCGATGGAGGCTAAATTGAGTATGACCCCACCTCCGTTTTGAACTAGTAATGGAATGACCTTGTTCAGACAGATAAATAATCCCTTTGTATTTACTTCCATAACCCGGTCAAAATCCTCCTCGGTAGTGGAGGTTGCGGTTCCGACATGGGCGATGCCCGCATTATTAATAAGATGGGTCGGATTACCTAGGGAATCTACAGTTTCTTGGAGTGCCTTGGTAACTGATTGCGCATTATTAATCTCGCAGGAAGCAAAAATTGCAGTTCCACCCTTATTTGTGATTTCCTCTGCAGTTTGATTGCCAGCAACCTCATCTTTTTCCCAAATGGCAACTCTTGCACCTTCTCTGGCAAATCGAAGCGCGATTGCGCGTCCAATTCCTTTCCCTGCCCCGGTGATAATTGCCGTCTTGTTTTTTAATTTTGACATAAATGTTTTTCTATAAAGACATTCCTCGCTTCCAGGGCAAGAAATCATCGCGACCCTGTAAAACTGCTTTCGTCTTTTTCTCACCGGATGCATACGCAATCACTTCATTCAAAAGCTTTTCACCAAGCGACTCAACACTCTCCGACCCGTCGATAATGGAGCCGGTGTCAAAATCGATGTATTCCTTAAATGAATTTGCGGTTTTGGTATTACTTGAGATTTTAATGACGGGAGTAACTGGATTTCCAGTGGGAGTCCCCAAACCGGTTGAGAACAGAATTAAATTGGCACCCGCACCTGCCATTGCAGTGGTTGATTCGACATCATTTCCGGCAGTACATAGGAGGGAGAGTCCATTTTTATTTATCCATCCTGGGTAATCCAGCACATCGATTATTGGCGATGTTCCTCCTTTTCTTGCCGCACCTGCAGACTTGATTGCATCAGTAATTAAGCCATCTTTTACATTGCCGGGCGAAGGATTCATATGAAAACCTGATCCTGCTTCTTTTACTCTTTCTTCATAATTTCTCATGATTTCAATAAACCGACTTCCGATCTCGTGCGTTTTACAACGATTTACAATTTCCTGCTCTACTCCGCAGAGTTCAGGGAATTCAGAAAGAATTACCTGCCCTCCTAACGCCACAGTCAAGTCAGCCACATGACCAATACATGGGTTGGCAGAAATTCCGGAAAATCCATCGGAAGCACCGCACTCCATGCCCAATCGTAATTTTGATAAAGGCATGGCCACCCGTTCTTGAAGGTTTACTTCGGCTAGTTTCTCAAAAGTTTGACGAATTGCTTTTTCCAGCATTTCCCTTTCAGATGGGTACTTTTGCTGTTCGAATACAAGAAAAGGTTTATCAAAATCTGCACATCGCTTTGATATTTCTTCCTCCATAATAGAGACTTGGGCGTGTTGGCATCCCAAACTTAAAACGGTAATCCCGGCGACATTCGGGTTGCATGCATACCCCGCTAGTAATCCACAAAGCTCATGGGAAACATCTCTTGTTTCTCCGCAACCAAGTCCATGGGTAATGAACTTAATGCCATCTACATTAGGGAAAATAGGGGAGGGGCGATTAAGCTCCTCATTTCCCAATGTCACCGATTGGGGAGAATCATTGCGTTGATATGCGGATGCCAAATCTTGTGCGAAACTCTCATATTGAGACCTTTTGTCAAAGCCTAGTGCCTTGGTCATTGAGTTCTTTAAAATCTCAATATTTCCATTTTCGCAAAAGACCATTGGTACCACCAACCAATAATTTGCTGTTCCTACATTCCCGTCCGCTCTTTCGTAGCCAAGAAAGGTTTTATTTTCCCAAATCTTTGTAGCAGGTGGGTTCCAGTCACTTTTTTCTTCAGTTAATTTAAAATCTTCGGATCGGTGCACGAGATTCTCTGTGGTGATTCGTTCGCCCGCATTAATTGGCTTGATCGCCTCTCCTACAAGCACACCGTACATAAAGGCCAAATCACCAACAGCCAGGTTTGTCCCGGCAAATTTATGTTTGGCTGGAATTTTTTCACACAAGGTAATCGGCTCTCTGTCGGTAGTTATTTGTTGAGAGGGTGCTAGGTCGCTTAGAGCTACTAGAAGATTGTCTCTTTCGGAAATTTTGAGAGTGGTATTTGTATTTTGCATTAAAAAAACCTGCCCATGACAGGCAGGCTAGTTTGTAATATTAAACGAAAGTTAAGACTTCTTTTTCCAGTCTTTGATCGCTCCTTTGGCATTTGAACTCACATCATTACGACCGTTTTTAGTAATTGTCTTTCCATTAGGAGAAACAATTACCAAGTAAGGAATACCTCGTACTTCATATTTCTTTTTTAATGCATTTGCTGCATCCGAGCCATGGGGCATGGTATACCATTTCATTTTCGAACCTGACATGTAGTCCATATGGGCTTTGGAACTTCTATCTGAACTGACAAATACGACTTCAAAATCTTTTTTGTTGGAATCTCTAAATTCGACCAGTTTGGGAGTAAAACCACGACAGGGAGGGCACCAATGAGCAGAAAAATATAATCCGATTGTTTTTCCGGCCAGTACATTTTTTGAAACTTCTTTTCCTTTGGAGTCAAGTAATGGACCCTGGAAAAGATCTTCCAATTCGGGACTTAACTTCTTTTTTGCGGCATAGGAATCGCCTAAAAGAAAAGTTGAAAGTAATAAGATGGGGAATAATTGTAATGATTTCATGATCTGTTTTGGTTAGAATTATTTTAATGTTAGCTTGTTTTTAATCCTGTCGCAATAGGAGAAATATAAAAGTTTTCTTTTTATTGTTGCTCATCTTTTCGGAATTTATTGGATTCTTGCTTTTCCATTACCAAAAAACTTAACAACTTATGAGCTTATCATCTTTAAAACTTCACAATGCAATGTGGCCAGGTCTAGTAGGCAAAGGCGATGACGAAGGACAAGAACCTCCAATTAGTTTGGAAAAAATGTTGGATTTCTCCGCTGCGGCAGATGTAGATGGCAGAAAGTTTGATGGGATTGATTATTTTCTTTTTCTCCCCCATACCAATCCAGAGGCAAGTGATGACGAACTTAAATCGATTGCAGACTTAATTGCGAGCAAGGGTTTTGATATCGGTTCCTTAGTTGCACCAGTCTGGCCAGGCACTGTTGGTGATTCCGCTATGGGAACGGATGAACAACAGGAGAAGTTTTTAGACGCAGTAAAGATGGCTTGTCGGATTGCCAAGGTCTTCAACGAGCATGGAGCAAGAAAAGGTGGCGTTATTAGGATCGATTCTGCTGAATTTGGAGTTGAGCAATGGAAGGCAAATCCCGGCAAGGGAACGGCTCGAATTGTTGACACATTTACCAAGGCCGCGAAAATTGCCGCCGATCATGGCGAGCGACTTGCCGCCGAAGGAGAAATTTGTTGGGCAGGCATGCACAGTTGGAAAGATATGCTCGATCTGCTCGAAGGTGTCGGAATGCCTGAAACACTAGGGTTTCAAGCCGATTTAGCCCATACTTATTTATACCTTATGGGATATAATGCATCTGAGCATGCTCTATTACAAGAGGGCTACACCGAGGCCGAATTTTATGCGGCTTATGAACAAATGACTGATAAGCTCCGTCCATGGACAATTGATTTCCA
>JABGUO010000326.1 GCA_018646565.1 Opitutia bacterium
AGTTGAAATTCTAAGTTCGGGTGATGAAATTTACCGATCGGTGTCATTCAATGTTTTAGCAGAATTATTATGAATTTGATTTGTATCCAGATTGATGGGCATGTTTTGCTTTGAATTAATTACAACTACCTGACCATTAATTAAATCGGAACAAAGCTTTTTTACTAGCTCTGAATCCATAGCCTCCTTTGGACTTAGCCCTAAAGTGGACCCAAATCTTTCAATTAATTCTTTAAACATATATTCTTAATGTTGTTACCCATTGTTATCTTACAATTTAAGTTACGATTTATTAAATATTAGCCTGATTTTTTTATTTTGTTATGAATATTGTTCTATCTGATAATAATTTCCCAGTGAATTAAAGATAACGGCTTTGGGTCTATGCTCTTCTGATGTGCGGAATTATTCCAACTGTATCTTATACCTATCGCCAGGTTGGAGAGGGCGAGTATAAATGATAGCAGGCTTACAATCTTATGGTTGTTTTTCATGTTGTTAGGTCTTGGAATTTGTTTTCTGCTTTTGAGATGTCCACATTCGATTACGGACCTGTCCCTTGCATGGAAAATGCAAAGAAAATTATACCGTGAGGTAGTGTAATAGGAATCTGGCTTACAAGGGAGAATTACTAAATATTTCCGAAGTTTTTCCTTATTTGCCTTCCTTTTCTACCTTTTCGTAAAAATAGAGAGTTTCTCATCTGACCGATCAAGCAATGGGAAACAGAATAAAGCTAAACATCATGGGCTAAGCCATTTTCTTAGTTTTCACCTTTTTACCTCAGTTGGCCTCAGCCAACCCAAATACCTTTAACCAGAAATACCGGGTATTTGTGAATGTGCGTTTTGCGGGAAGCCGAAAGTCAACACGAGTGGCTCGTTTCCTGCCTCGTTAAACCCCGAAATAAAGTTTTAAATCTATACTATCAAACGATCTAATTAAAATTGAGTATTGAAGTGGTAGTTTTTTCTAAAAAAAACTCTCTGTCGGAAACTAGAAATAATTTTTTTATAAAACAGACTAAATGCACTCGACTTAATTGTGAATTACTTGCTTTTGTTGAAATGCTGCTCACACCCGAAATGCTCTCTAAATGAAACAATACACTGCTTATATTCTGATATCGTTTTTTTCAATTGTTAGCTCTGACCTGATTGGAATGCCGGATCGTGAGGTTGTTATTGGAACCAGGCATGCTCAGTTGCGATTTTCTCCCGAAGTTTTTGCAGTGAAACCGGGAACCTATGTGAAACTTACCCTAAACAATACCGACGAAATGATTCACAACCTAGTCCTGATAAAGGGAGGGTCGAAGGAAATTCAAAGATTGGCGGACTTGGCTCTTAAATTGGGAGAAAGGGGAATGGAAATGGGTTTTGTACCAAAAGATCCTTCCATTATTTCTGCGATTGGACTGGTGCAGCCCGGAAAAAAGTCTTCAATCGAATTTACTGCTCCCATGAAAAAAGGAGATTATTCTTTTGTTTGTACATTTCCCGGTCACTCATTGACTATGCGTGGAGTGATGAAGGTTGTGGACGATCCTGCCTCAGTCAATTTTGCTGAAATTAAAAGGGCATCAATCGGAACCACTCCCAAAAATGGGGTCTTGGAGGTGGGGAAGGAAGCACGGGTTGTGCGCGTGCACATTTCTGGAGTGGATTCGGGCCGTTCGATTGCCGTGGGTTTACCCGGTGGGTTTAATTACCTTTTTGATGCCGAGAAATTAATGGTGCGAATGGGTTGGGTTGGTCCCTTTATTAATGTGGGGAGAGACCGTCGAAGCCGGGGCGGTGGACCTTGTTCTATTCTCGGTCAAAAATTTAATGTGGGTTCAAGTGAATTTCCTTTGCGAGTTGGAAATGCACTACGAGTCCCTGTAGTTCGCTTTTGTGGATATTCAAGATTGGGAAATCCAGAATTTAACTACGAGGTGGATGGAGTGAAGGTTACCCAAACAGCAACAGGAAACCCGAACGGGCAGGGTCTGACCTATGGATTCAAAGTAAGGGATGCACCTGATGATCTTTACTTTTTGATAAAACCGAAGGGCCTACGTGTTTCCACCACTGCAGGTAAATGGAAATCCGATAAAGGACTCGTCCAAATTCCCGCGAATGAAGCGAATGAATTTTTTATAAGTGTTGAACCTATTTAAGGAAGTCCAATGAAATCAAATTACTATATATTTCTCTGCTTACTTCCTGTTCTTTCTTGTATCGCCGAGAAGCAACCGGATCTTATTCCGCAGGGTTATTCTGTTCGGACTATCGAGACTCCTCCCGAGGTTTTTTTGGGGATCGGTGGAATGGAATTTTCCCCGGATGGCGATCTCTTTGTCTGTACACGGGAAGGGGAGGTATGGAAATATATTTTACAGGATAAGGAATGGAGCCTTTTTGCGGATGGTCTGCACGAAGCCCTCGGGATATGGATTGATCCCAAGAACGCGGAGATTTATGTCATTCATCGTCCGGAAATTACTAGGCTTATAGATTCGAACAGTGATGGACGGGCGGATGTTTATGAAACCGTTAATGCCGGTTGGGGAGTTACGGATAACTACCACGAATATGCGTTCGGTCTAGTTCGCGATCGAAAGGGAAATTTTTATGGTACCCTCAATACCTCCCTTTCCTGGCCAGGATGGGCGAGAAGTAAGAAGTGGGATATCGGCCGTGTTTGGACAGAGGGATTCAAGGATACCGAGGGGAAGATGGGCCGAGCGGCTAAATATCGGGGTTGGGGCTTTCAGGTAACCCCGGAAGGAAACTTTATTCCTTTTGCATCGGGCATGCGTTCACCTGCAGGGATTGGGATAAATAATAAAGATGAACTTTTTTTTACCGATAACCAAGGAGACTGGGAAGCCAGTAGTTCCCTTCACCATATTGTAAAAGATCGGTTTCATGGTCATCCGTCCTCCTTAATGGATCACCCAGATTATAAAGATCAGGACTTGAACGCCATTGCAATTGAGGAGTATGATAATCTACGTAAGCGACCGGCCGTCTGGATTCCCCACGGAGAACTTGCGAATTCCCCTGGAGAACCAACCTTTGATTACACTCGGGGGAAGTTTGGCCCCTTTACCGGGCAGATGTTTATCGGGGATCAAAGCCGATCCAATATGATGCGTGTGTCTCTTGACAAGGTAGGGGGAGAGTATCAGGGCGTAATTTTTGACTTCATTAATCGATTGCAAACCGGATGTATTCGACAGGTCTTTGCTCCGGACGGAAGTATGTGGGTCGGTCAGACTGGACGGGGATGGGGATCCGCCGGGGGGAAGGAATTTGGACTTCAGCAAGTGAGTTGGGATGGAAAAACGATTCCTTTTTCGATGCACGATTTAAAACTTACAAAAAAAGGATTTCAAATTACTTTCACCAGGCCGGTTGATCCCAATTTAGCAGGGAACCCAGATCATTATAACCTCGAAAGGTGGGGCTATCACTATCATCCGAAATACGGCTCACCTAAGATCGATTTAAAAAAAGAAAAACCCACAAAAGTGGAGATTTCAAAGGACGGATTAAGAGTAAACCTTGAGACTACTCTGGAGACCAACCGTGTATATCGATTTAATTTGGACTCAATTTCAGCGAAAGACGGTACTAAAATGAGTAATACAAAAGCCTGGTACACCCTAAATCGCTTGAAGGGGTGAGCAATAAAACAATTCTCTAATTATAAGCTGATGAAATGGCTTAGGCGGCGAGAATTACATCGAGTAGGGTCTGGCCAAATTTCTTGAGTTTGGCTTCTCCAATTCCACTGATTTCGAGCATTTCCTCAAAGCTTTTTGGTCTTGTTTTTGCGAGTTCAATTAAAGTCTTATCGTTGAAAATTACGTAAGCAGGAACCCGTCTCTTTTTAGCCATTTGCTGACGGGCAACTCTGAGGTTTTCATAGAGTGACTGATCGAGATCATTATCCAGCACGACTTTTGATTTTTTTCCGGACTTTCCTTTACTGGCTTTTTGCTTTTCGGTCAGTTTACGAAAGTTGACACTTTCTTTCTTTTTTAGAAAAAGAAATCCTTTTTCTGTGATCTTTATACCGTTGTGTTCATTGACGTCGACCATGAGAAGATTTTGCGAAACCAACTGACGGAAAATATTTTGCCATTCGTTCTTGCTCAGTTTATCCCCGATCCCAAATGTGCTTTGACTGTCGTGTCCAAATCGTTGGATTCGGTCATCCAACTTGCCCATCAATACATCAACCACATAGACCATGCCAAATCTTTGTCCCGTTCTAAATACTGCGGAAAGAGCCATTTGGGCAGCAATCGTACCGTCAAAGGTTTCCGGTTTGGTGTCACAGGTATCGCAATTACCGCAAGGTTCACTGGTATCGTCAAAATATTCAAGCAGTATTTGCCGTCTGCAGATTGCGGCCTCGCACAACCCGAGCAGGGCGTTGAGTTTTTGATTTTCGATACGTTTCTGGATATCCGGGGCCTCCGAGTTTTCGATCCAGTTTCGCTGCATGGCGGCATCATCCATTCCATAAATCATATAGGCATTGGAAGGCAGTCCATCCCGCCCAGCACGGCCGGTTTCCTGGTAATATGCTTCAATTGATTTGGGAATGTTCATGTGGGCGACATAGCGAACATCGGGTTTATCAATCCCCATGCCAAATGCGATAGTCGCGACAATAATAATATTATCCTCACGTAGAAAACGGTCTTGATTTCGGCTCCTTACCTGAGGAGTCAGACCGGCATGGTAGGGCAGGGCATTGATATTCTTTTCCTGTAACCACTCCGCCATATCTTCGACTTTTTTACGTGAAATACAGTAAATAATCCCGCTGTCCCCCGGGTGATTGTTTTTGATAAAATCAAAAACCTGTTTTTTCGGATTATTTCGTTCCAAAATAGAGTAGTGAATGTTCGGCCGGTCAAAGCCGCCCACAAAAGTTTTCCCTTCCCTTAGTTTAAGCCGCTCAACAATATCCTTTCGTGTCGCCTGATCCGCCGTGGCGGTCAGGGCAATTCGCGGTATTTCCTTAAATCGGTTTGCGAGGAGAGAAAGTGCAGTGTAATCCGGTCGGAAATCGTGCCCCCACTGGGATACACAATGAGCCTCATCAATTGCAAATAGGGCGATATTTACCTGATCCAATAATGCAAGGAATTCCTCCATGACCAGGCGTTCGGGGGCAACATATAATAGATCTAACTGATTATTTTCCAGCTTCTGCCTGACCCGGAGCACCTCCCCGTAAGGCATTCCCGAATTTATTGCCCCTGCCGAAATTCCGAGCTGTTCGAGTGCTGTGATTTGATCCTGCATCAGGGCGATAAGAGGAGAAATAATTACCCCTACGCCTTCCCGGCAGAGGGCGGGGATCTGATAGCAAAGAGATTTTCCGCTTCCGGTGGGCATGAGCACAAATGCATTACCCCCTCGGTTTACATAATCGATAATCTCAGCCTGCTGTCCACGAAACTGACCATAGCCATAGGTCTGCTTGAGTATAGTCAGGGGGTTTTTTACGGTTTGATGCACGGTTAATTAGTATGATGGTAAATGAGAATTAATTAATAAATGATAAGAGACGGCATTATTTTTGGCGAACTCGTTCAGTTTGTTAATGGAAGCTTAATTTAAATTTAGCTTTTCAATAGAGGCAAACCAACGATCCGCCATGAGGTCATACTCCTCGTTGAACGGGTGATTGAAATTGTTTGAATGTTTTCCTTCTGCAACAACCGACTCGTAGTTATTGATATCAGTCAGGAATAATGAATACATATCAACTGTACTGATCTTATGTCCCTTGCTAGCAAGCTCAGGAACGAGCGTATCTCGGATATAAATATTGTAAGTGTAGAGCAGCTTGTTCTTCTGTATTTGTGTATTCACATACGGCGTAATCTGTGCCACTATTAAATGTACCTCGGGTTTTTCGGTTACGATTGTGTTCACCAAATCGCGAATTTGGTTCGGGCTATTTTCGCTGATACCATTGATTCCAATCATGAGTAAGATGAGATCAGGTGCACTCGTGGAAACCCATTTTTTAAGTGCAGAGATCGGTGCACCACCACCGCCTTGGTGATTATCCTGCTTAAGATCGCGCAGATCAAAAACCGGCTTGTAGGCACCACCGTGCGATGGGTCTCCACTCATTTGGTTCCAGGGTTGCGGTGAATTTCCGACAAATTTAAAGTTATATTCAGCTTGCTTTAGTTGCTTATAAAGCCGGCTACGATAACCGAACTTGAAAGGCACCTTCCAAATCGGATTGTCGGTATATCCCACCGTAATCGAGTCTCCCAGGCACATGATCCGTAATGGATCCTCACTGGATTGAGTCAGAGAATTTTGCTCTCCGGAAAGTACTTGCCCACCCACTGTGTTCAGGAGGATTATACAAATTAGGGCATAATAGCCTTTTCGTTTAAGATGCATCTAGCTATCTCATGATCTTATTTACATCTACTGCAATCCTATTCAATAACGAAGTATAAAACATGACCCTGAAGTGGGTTGGTAGCCTCTCAATCCCTTATGAAAAAGGGGCGAATTCTTGATTTTATTTTAATTTGATTCCTATATTTTCACTCAATAATTATTGCTTATATTCTTTGAGTTTATTTCAAATATTTTTCCTCGATACCTACATCATTTAGAGAACATATCACCCTATACAGAGCGAATATTTTTTTGGTTCATTTAAAAGTAAGGGACTCTTATTTGGTTTTGAGCTTCACTTGATAGGGTGTTTTTGCTAGGTGATATGTCTAATTTGTTGTGCTGATTAATTGATAGTCAAGCACCTCTCATTTTCTCCCAAACATTAAAATTAAAATTATTATGTCTATTCGTTCGTTCGTTCCTTCCACTCTTTTGTTGGTATGTTCATTAATGGGTTTTCATCCTAATTCGTTGCTCTTGGAGGCAAAGAATACGGAGGTGAAGTCTTATTCCTGGACCACGGATCACATGCATGTGGGTGTGCGTTGGCAACCGTTTGGCTTGAATGGGTGTGATCTGTATGATGCAGGCAGACCCATAATCTCTGAACACAGCAGTTATGCTCAATTTTGGGTGAGTTGGAGTGCGGTTGAACCCACTACCAAGCATACAGATTATAAGAACAATATCTCGGGTTACCTGAAGGGGATTGAAAATGCGGTCGATGCATGCGTTGCTCGGGGAGTCAAAACGGAATTGGTGATGTGGCACTGTCCGGGGTGGGCATCCGAGTCGGGAAAGTCTGGAGGGTGGAAGCCAAGGGAGGGGGAATATCCAAAATTTTGCGAGCGAATGGCCAAGTACTTCAAGGGGAGGGTAGATGCGTACCAACTCTATCACGAAGTTAATCTGCAGGGGATGATGAATGAGGCGGATATGAATTTTATTATGGATGAGGTATTTATTAATGGAGGTCGAGCGATCCGTGAAGTGTATGATTCAGATCCTGAAACCCCTGTCATTATCTCGACTTCGGGAACTTCTCCCTGTCAGCCTTGCGGGGCACGCGAGGGTTTGCAGGGAGTAGGTGCGGTGGCCGTGGATGATTATTACAGACAATTAATTGCCAATGAGGAAGTGATGGATGTTGTCGATGCGTTAAACCTTAATATTTCTGACCATTTTAATGGATACGGAATGATGGATGGTGAGCTAATTCCTAACTGCTGGACTCAGTATGATTTAGCCAGAGAACGGTTGGATAAAGCGAATTATTTTTCAAAGAAGATTCTTTCCGCAGAATCGTGGATTGTGTGGGATAGTTCTAGTAATAATCACGATGTCAACGGAGATGGTGTAAAGAACGAGTTGGATGCGTTTGATAAAGCGGTGACGATTTTTGGAAATGTTTTGGAGCGTGGTTTAAACACTGTTAATATGCCTTGGTGTGATAATTCGAGCCGTTGGTCAATGGGACTGGTGAAGCGTGTTGACTATAATGGCCGGGTAAAACAGCTAAAACCTGAATGGGTTATTCCATCCAACGATGGCGGGCCTGACATTGTAACTAGAAAGATCGGTTTGCGAGGTGGTTCAGATGATACTTTTCAACCAGTGGAAATGCCTGAAAGTGGATTACCTTTCACTGTGAAAGACTATATTAACCCGGCTGATCCCAATCATTTACATTATTATATTTGGCGGTGGTATTCCCAGATTGCCGGTGGGTCAGATGAGGTAATCCGCCACGCGATTAAGGGCGAGCGTGGAAATGATATTCTTGTTTCAGGACCAGGTATAACTGGAAATGAACAGTACAAGATTTCATCCTATAACCGGACGAAGAAATGCTTTACGGTACTGATTTACTCAAGCGGTGCGAACGGGACTGGATATATGGATGTTTCTATACCGGCTACCATTCAAAATGGAAAGTACTACAATAACGAAACCTCGAAAATCGACTTTCGGGGAGAGGGTTTCAAGGATAGAACAATGTATAAAGGAAATATCGTAACTAAAGACATCGACCGAGAGAATGGAAATGATCAAAATTCAAAAACATCACGGGTCGTAAAAGTAGAGGTTAAAAACGGAATTTTGAAGGCGAGGGTAAATGGTGCACGAAGATTCACTACTGTGGAATTTAGCCCGACCCGATAATATTCGGTACGAGTCCGTGCTGGAGTAGGACTCTTTCTGTCCCAGGTTGGTTTTAACCGGCTACAGGTTGATATGGTTGGTGGGGAAATCCAATAGAATCAAGGATGTCCATGAGTTGCCGACCGTATTTTAGGTAAATTTCAATTGGGTCTTCCTTGGACCCGGTGTTTGAATCCGCATCATGAAAAACGGCTGCGAGATGGGGTTCGATTGAAATGCCCCCATCATAGCCGCTTTTCTTAAGGTCGGTCATAACATCCAATATGCGGCCCTGTCCATCGCCCGGG
>JABGUO010000327.1 GCA_018646565.1 Opitutia bacterium
GAACCATGATCACTGCCCGTTCCATTCCCACCGTCCCCAAGAGTGAGATGAAGCTCTTTCCATCCGGTAACATCCACATCAAATTCATGAACTTTTTTTCCCTCAATAACGGGGCTTTTCTGAACCTCCCCTTCTTCATTATTTCCAGCAGGAACTGGATCCATACGAGGTAATGGATCAATTGAAGGCGGGTTTGAAACGGCTAACAAATCTCTGGCTGCTTTTTGATTACCAATTCTCCCAAGACCCACGGCAGCCGCTACCTGCACGCGAGGGTTTTGATTTTTAAGGGCATCGGTAAAGACTCTCACAGGTACACCTTTAAGCTGGGTCTTTCGATCGGCAAGGGCACGCAAGGCATGCTCTGCAACAACGGGATCACTAACCAATTCAAGAAGCTGGGGATGTGATTTTTCTCCAAGCAGTTGCTTTACGGTGTAAATGGCTGCAATCCTTGACTTCGTGGCTTGAGTTTTGTCCATAGCGACAGCCAGTACTTCCTTACTGATACCCCCTCTTCTCAAAATTTCCTGCTGTGCATGGAGCTGAGTCTTTGCACTTGGTGAGCTTAGTAAATTTGCCAGATCTATTTTATTTCTCTTTTTTAGGTTGGGAAACTTTTGGTATTTCCACCCTTTGGGAACAACACGGGAAATATGGCCATCATCACCACCCTTGAATCCTGATTTACCCCAGCTACCGATGAATAATCGACCTGATCCATCACAATCGACATCCGTGATCCTACCACACTTGATAAAATCCTCCTGTTGCTGAGTAAATGTGGGCCCATCAGGAGTTACCCTATGGATGAATAAATGCCCCCTACCCCAGTCACACATTATGGGCACCCCGGTAAATTGTTTAGGCCAACCGGGTTCATCGAAATACATCGCACCCGTTCCCGATCCGCCCCCAACATCCACAAGTGCTGGAATGATCTCCGAGGTATACCTTTTGAACAAGGTCGGATATCCGTACTGTCCGGTTTGCACCTCATGGATAAAACGAATGTTCCAACCACCCCCGTCATTGGTGTTCCCCCTTGTAAACACATTCATGTATGGATCGATGGCGATATCGTAAATATTTCTGAGTCCATGGGCAAAAGTCTCCAGTTCTGTGCCGTCAGGCCGTACCCGGATGATTCCCCCACCATACATGGTTAATTTTGTTCCGTCGGTTCCGGTTGCATCAACAAATCCGAAATCACCCACAGCTACATAGATCCATCCGTCTATTCCCATCCGAATTCCATTGGTCGTATGATCAACCCCGCGTGCCTGATTATATTTACGAGTACTGATTTCCTTCACCAAATGCTTGGGCGGACCGTCCGCTTTTCCGTCTCCATCCTTATCCTCCAAAACAGAGAGAAACATTCCTTCAAACTTCTTCTCGTCTCCCCACTTTGTATGCAGAACATAAAGCTTATCACCTACAGAGATCATTCCCCTCGGGTTATCAATTTCCGCATACACGGTATGACCATCCGAAACACCATCGTTATCCTGATCGGTAAGACGAAGAATTCTGCCAAAGCCTGCCCCCTTGCCCAAAGAGCCAATCTGATCAATTCCCGCGTACACTTCGCCAGTGGGAGCAACGCATAGACAGGCGACACAAGGAGTAAGTTCTTTTGAAGAGAACAAAGTGGCTTCCAATTCATCAGGAACTCCAAGGCGTGAAGGATTTCCAAAGGTGAAAATCGAAGACATAAAAAGCAAAACAGCAGAGAGATATTTCATGGACATTAAGCTTACAGCAATCTGATCTCTGATCAATCAACTTGAATCGAGATAGATAGAAAATTCTAAACACCCTAGAACTGAAAAATCCAACCAAGTTTGGCTATTGCCTCTGTTTTAAATGTTCGAAAATTCCGTAATTCACCATCATCTCCGCGATCAAAACCCTTGTTTAAGACTAAGAATAAATCACTCCCGGGTTTTATGATGTAACGAAAACGAGAGTTTAAACCAATGGTTTTGGATTGATTGTCATACTGTGCTATTCCGTTCAAAGAAAGTTGAGTGGTTGGAGTAATCCGAAACCCTGTGGAACTAGTCAAAACTTCAAAATTATCCTGAGGTAATCTTGCCATGGTGGAAGCTATCTCAAAGTCCAACTGAAAATACTTTGACGGTCGCCACGAAAGATCAATTTCTGCATTGGTAGCCTTCCCCCCATAAAAGTGACCATATGCAATTTCAAACTCTCCAAACACCGGGCGATTACTACTGGATCTAAACTCCAACTCGAAATCAATACCCTTATATTCGGATGATGGGATTATGACCTCATCTATAATCTCGAAAGGTTCCTGTAAAATATCCCGTTCAAACTCGACTTCCAGTCCCAAGAAATCACCTGCTAGAGTACGAATGCCAATGAGATTTATTTCCAACTCATCAGAATCAAGATCTCCATCTAACCATTCATAACGATCATATTCTGCACCCACGGAAATATCCTCGAGCAACTCATTTTCTGGTTGTTCAAAATAATAGGTAAAACCCAAGCCTGTGGACTTGCCTCCTCTTCTTCGGACAAAGCCCAGAGCAGGATTAAAATTATCCCCCGTCCGTACCCAGTGACCGCTCGCCCGAAATGGATAATTGGGAAATGTGAAATGCGTGCCAATTACATCGTCTGAATTCTCATCCTCATCGTCACTGGTCATAAAAAAACCGTGCCAGGACACGCTTTGCTCATTCCACCAATTACTGGAACGAAGATTTAAATCCACTCCAGCCAACTGATTGTTCAGATTGCTCTGAGGGTCTCCGTGAGTAAAGATGGTCCCTACTTTTGATTCCTCAAACAGATCATAAGTAAAACGTCCCACAAAAACCTCATCCGAATCAAGATTTTCGAATTCATCTAGCCCCATACCCAGGACTCCTATTCCCAGGGGACCCACTCTCCCCGTAAGCTTTGCTCCTGCATTTATTGCGATCTTGGAACCATTTGATGAAAGCCCGATCTTTCGAGAATGAAAAGCTAAGGGACTCTTGGGGATACCCCCAAACGAAAAAAGGTCCGCACCCTCCAGAAAAAAATCTCGCTTCTCAGGATAAAAAAGGGGGAAGCGGGTTAAATTAACCCTTTGCTGATCAACTTCCGTCTCTGCAAAATCCGTATTGTAGGTGAAGGTTGCCTTGAGACTTGGGGTCAGATCATAAAACAAATCGAAACCTGTCTCAAAATCGGTGTCATCCACGGAATCCTCGGAGAGCCACTTAGCGGAAACATAAGGCTTAAAATCGATTCCCTTCCCCCGGTCAATTTCACTCAATCCGCTAATTTCTCCGGCATCCTCGAGAGAGAACCAATTTCGGTCACGAGAAAACCCTACCCATTTGGAACGCTCCTGACCACGTGAGAACCACCTGCCAAAATCAATCCGCCATGTGTCAGATTTAGCATCAGAAGGAATACTTCTAAAGGGAATGGCAAACTCCGCCGTCCAACCCAAATCGTCGATTTTGGATTTCACATCCCATATCGTATCCCAATCCATCTTAGGTTTGCTCATGTCTGAATTAATCAGAGCCTCTCCTTTTGCCCCATTGGCATTGGTCCGGAAATAATACCCTTCCCTACTTCTTCCAAATGGATCAATAAGAACAAAAAAATAGTCATCCCCTTTAACCGTTGCATCTCTTTGCATGACTCCTGCCCGAATCTTTTCGGGCTGAGAATCAAAACAGCGCACTCCAATAAACAATGTCTTATCGTTCCTGCATATTCGTACCTCCGTTTTCTCAGTTGATGGCTCGCCCTCATTAGGTCTTCTCTGACGAAAATCCTTTATAATTTTGAGCTCTTCCCAGCACTCGTCATTTAATTCACCATCTATTGCAGGTGAATTCAAAACCTTTTCAACATAAAGAACAGTTAATTCATCTGTCCCTAAGAAAAGACTATTAGAATATAAGACAAAAAGTAATAATTTCACAATCTAGAAGAGAACAGAAATTCGTCCTCTAATAGTAATATAATTAAATCTAGATATGATATAAAGATTAGTATCTAATTAAAAAAATTACTTCTGCTTTTTCTTTTTTCTTTTAACTTCATCCTCCTTTGAACCTTTGTTGCCTGGCTCACTCTTTTTACCTTTACCTTCCTTGCCTTTCCTTCCCTTAGAAACTGCAGTTGGATCATAAGATGGATTAGGGCCCGAAGGAACGGCAGCACCAGTTTTTTTCAACCATGCAAATAGCTCATTTTCCATCCGTTGCTTCTCTTGAACCTTGGAATTAGCAAGATCATTCTTCTCATTGGGATCTTTTTCAAGATCGTAAAGTTCAGATCTTTTATCTTCAAAGAAGTATATCAGCTTATATCTTCCGTTACGGATCACGCTGGAGGGCTCTCCTTTCCCAATATAACAAGGAAAGTGCCAAAAAACATTACCCCGATTAATGGAGGGGGTTC
>JABGUO010000328.1 GCA_018646565.1 Opitutia bacterium
GGTCAATCCAATCGCGGCCCAACCTTTTTAATGAAGCATCCACTTCTTCTAGAATGGTTTCTCTCGAGATAAATCGTTTGGGTTTATTGTCCTCCTCCGGGAGCACGCCACATTTTGTTGCTACAATAATATTGTCATCGTTAAATTCACGAAGTGCCATTCCGACTGCTTCTTCGGCAACCCCAAAACCGTATGCATGAGCCGTATCGATCCAATTAATTCCTTGCTCCAAAGCTTCCAGTATACAGGAAATTGAATCTTGCTCGTCTTGCTCCCCCCACCCCATCCCCCAATCACCACCACCAATCGCCCAAGTGCCAAGGCCAATTTCAGATAGCAAAAGATCGGAGTTTCCTAATTGATTTTGTTTCATCGCCAAATTTGTTTATTTAATATTACTTCTAAATCCCTACTACACTATCCTTACTCCACCCCTTGATCTAGGATATTCTCAAAGGAATTAAACAAATATGAAAAGAATTTTAATAACTGGAGCCAACCGTGGCATCGGGCTTGAATTGACAAAGCAATACCTAGTGCAGGGAAATTTCATCTACGCTTGTTGCAGAGATATAAACAGGGCAAATGAATTACAATCATTGCAACTGCAATATAAAGGCAGAATTGAAATATTGTCCTTAGATGTGGAAGATGAGGTGTCGGTAAAATCGTGTTTTGATGAGTTGGAAAGAAACCAAAAATGTATCGATCTGCTTTTTAATAATGCGGGTATCATTGACTGGAGTAAACTGGACGAGGTAACAAGTTCATCAGTCGAGCAGGTCTATAAAATCAATTTACTGGGTGCACTTTTGGTAACCAGAAATGCAGTTTCATGCCTCCAACGTTCAACCTCACCTTTAATTATTAATTTATCTTCACGTTTGGGCTCAATTCATTTACGAGGCGATACTCAATTGGGAGGAGCGATTGCCTATCAATGTTCAAAAGCAGCCTTAAATATGTTAACTAGGCAGACTTCTTTTGATCTTAAACCGTTTAATATAAGAGTCATTTCGCAAAGCCCGGGTTGGGTAAAAACGGAAATGGGCGGACAAGAGGCAAAATATCAAGTAGAGGAGGCAGTTTCGATGATGCTCCATGCACTGGAAAAACTCCCCCATGACAAAACCGGTATTTTCATTGGAGAGGACGGCGAACCAATTCCTTGGTAATAATAAAAGAATTCTTGTTCTCGGGGAACTTAAAGAGCAAAATAAAAGAATGAATATTCAGGTACTCATTTTCTCTGCGCTTTTTTTAATTTCAAATTCCTTGCCAGGAATTGAGATTAATCAAGTAGTGCCAAACTTTCAGTCCGTTAATTCAAAAGGAGAAACTTGGAACTCTAAAAGTTTCTTAGCTAAAAAGCAGATACTTTTATATTTTTATCCTGCGGCGATGACGGGAGGGTGTACCAAGCAGGCATGCTCCTACAAGGATGACTTTCAGAAATGGAAAAAACTGGGAGTGGAGGTTGTTGGCATAAGTGGAGACCAAACCAGTAACCTTTCCTTATTTAAGAAAGCGGAAAAACTTCCATTCACCCTTCTTTCTGATCCTCAAGGTAAAGTTGCCAAACTTTTTAATGTGCCAATGAGCAAGGGAGGGATAATTGAACGTTTCTTCAAAGGTGATAAATTCACACTTGAAAGAGGAGTGACTCCCAAACGATGGACATTTCTTATTTCTAAATCAGGAAAACTCATTTATAAGAATGATCAAGTTACTGCATCGGAAGACAGCAGTAATGTAATGAAATTTATTAACAAACAAAATTAATGTCCGAAGAAAATAACAAGAGTGGAAGCGAACGAAGACTGTTAAAGTCCTCCGCAAAAGTAAGAGAGGTGGATGTCAAAATTGGAAAAAAAGGATTAACACAAAATGTCATCCTTGAAATCCAACTCGTTCTGAAACGAGATAAAATGGTAAAAGTTTCTTTTCGAGACGAACGAGAAAAACGAGTCAAGTTAGTAGAAGGAATCCAAGAAAAGATTGAATCCACATTGGTTGAATTTGTCGGAAAAACCGCTACCTTTGCATTGTAAACAACATGCAACAGATTTCCCCTCTTCAAAAAACTAATACCGTACCCAATTTTTCTACTACCGACTCAGAAGGAAATTCTTTTTCAAAAGAAATTCTTTTAGGTCAAAAATACTTACTTTATTTTTATCCTCGTGACAACACTCCCGGTTGTACGGCTCAAGCTTGCGGATTCCGGGATCATTATTGCTTTTTTCAAAATAAAGAAATTAAAATTTTTGGTATTTCGGGAGGGAGTATAAAAACGCATGAAAATTTCAGGCAAAAATTTCTATTACCTTTTCCTTTGCTTCTTGATGAGCAAAATAAATTAGCAAAGTTATTTGGTGTGTGGGGTGAAAAAAAATTTATGGGGCGTACATTTGAAGGAATTCACCGAGTTTCATTTCTGATTAACAAATCGGGAACTGTAGAAAATACCTATTTAAAGGTAAAAGCAAAAAGTCACCCCGAAGAACTTGTTCGGGAATTACAGGACAAAAAAGAGTAACTCTATTTGAACCGTTGGCTTGTTCGTATGTTTGTTATATAGATTGTGCCGCTTCAACAATGCCCACAAAAGCACGTGCAGTTAGAGAAGCTCCACCAATTAAACCACCATCCACATCTTTCTGCGAAAGCAAACCCGCCGCATTTTCAGGTTTCATTGAACCTCCATATAGAATACGTATACTGTCCGCCGCAGTACTACCGAACATTTCAGCAAGCACTTTTCGAATCTCAGCATGAACTTCCTGTGCCATCTCAACAGTAGCGGTTTTACCCGTCCCGATTGCCCAAATAGGTTCATAAGCAATAACTAAGTTTTCAATGGAATGAGTAGGAAAATTTTCTAAACCCTCTCTTACTTGTGTCCTAACAATGTCTAAAGTTTTCCCTGCTTCTCTTTCATCTAAAGTTTCTCCGATACAATAAATCGGTTTTAAGTTATTCTCGATCGCAGCATGGATCTTTTTATTTACAATTTGATTAGTCTCTCCAAAGAATTGCCTTCTCTCACTGTGCCCAAGAATAACAAAGCTAACATATAAATCACGAAGCATTTCGGCAGAAACCTCGCCAGTATATGCACCCGATTGAGCGGCATTCATATCCTGAGCACCCAATAACAACAAGGACTGTTCA
>JABGUO010000329.1 GCA_018646565.1 Opitutia bacterium
AAGTTTTCAATAAAAAGAAAATAGTATCAATTGTGGACTCCTTGAGCTCGGGTTCTTTATAGGGAGTTACTAAATCTTTACCAGTTAATGTAAACGCCCCGGCCATAACCAATAGAATGAATGGAGGTGCCCAATTCCCTGCCCTTTCCCAAAATTCCCATGTTTGCATTTTTGCCACCCTCATCGATTCAGTGGCTAACTGGACAACCCATTCACCATCTACTTGAATCTTTTCTAAATTACCAGCAAGGGGTCGTAAAATTGCAGTCCACAAGGCCCATAAAAACATCCAAATCAGGACCGTACGGTTTGGCTTTCGTAACAAAATGACCGCCATTAAAATATCAAACAGGCCAATTAATGGTTGTAACTTCCAAGCAATCTCAGGCTCAATTCCTTGCGAGGCAAAGAAAGGAAGCCAACCTGATTTGGTAATTATTCCCCAGGTGCCATGTCCAATAAAGCACAATGCTGCAGTGATTCGTAAGGTCCAATGTAACTGAGTTTGTAGGGTACCCCTGTTACCAGAGTGTGATGAAAATAATCCGTGGAGGAAGAACTCGTGTGTTTTCATAAGTAATTCTTAATTGGATAATAAATTTAAGTAAAGACGATAGATCAATCGGAGTTGACTCGATAAGACCATCCTAGATATTCAAAAGGATGTCATTTTACTACAGTACTGTCTCAATTCGCATTATTGCATGCGTAACTTTTTTGATTAATATCGCACTTCCTACATCTGCACAATTAAAGGAAGAGACTTGTGAGAAACTAAAAAACATCGGAAAGTTTTATGAAAACCCTGAGTCGAGCAGTTTACAAACTGCAAAACTTTTTCTTTCCTATCAACACCAGATTGGCTACATCGATGGAGCAGACCAGAGGGGAAAGAATTTCAATGATGACTTTGAAGAATTCCGAAGGTTTTGGATGGGAATATCCGGTAAATGGGGAAGCTACTGGAAGTTTAAAGTAGTAAGCCAATTATCAAACGACCGGCATAATTATCCAGCAAGTAAAGGGGGTTCTTATCGACAATGGGGACATGAAACTTTTCGTGCTGCCAACATTACATTTGATGCCGATAAATTTTGGGATTTCGGAAGCATTGATGCCATGGAAATCGGCTATGGTAGAAGAACCGGAAGGATGGCCGATGAATGGCAACGATCTTCCACCATGATTAATTGCCTGGAACGTTCTTCTTTTTCTAATAAGTTATGGCTCTACGATAAAGAGAAGGGAAACCCCTTAGCGGCATGGGTTAAATGGAAAGCTGGTACTCACACATTTGATGCCGCGGTTTTTTCTGGCACTTATGATGATTATATCGGTGGGTGGAAAGACAGTAAGGTTTACTATGGCTCATGGCTGGGGGATTTCTCAGAGCAAAGCTCTTATCAATTGCATGAATATTGGCTCTCCTATTACAAACAAGATGGAAATTTAAACCAAGATCAGTTGGCAGGTGGAAATGATTGGGCTCTTTCCCTTGTAAACCGTATTGGCGACGGTTCATGGGCATTTCATTCGACCCTTGCATTTGGAAATAACGGAGATCAGTCGAATACCGACCGAGAGGGAGATTTTGGCGGTCTAGTACTCATGCCGATGTATTGGCTACAGGAAGATAAGCTCAAACTAGTGGGACGCTATCTGTTCCAGCAGTCAGATCAAAAGGAAGGCCTTCAGTTAAACAGTCGTTATGCCCCCCTTGCGGATTCTCGTGATAGTGCGATCGATCTTAATAATGGCAGAGGCGATAAACACCATGCCTTTTATCTCGGACTAAATTATTATTTATGCGGGGAAAATCTTAAACTAATTACCGGTATTCAACACGATGAGCTCAGCTCCAATGGAGCAAACCAATATCGTGGGTGGACATTGGGTTCAAGTTTTCGAATTTGGTTCTGAGCATTCATTAATTTTTACCAGTATCTTTAAATTCTACATAGATCAAAAGATAGCGAATCAGGTTAGATCAGATCAACTTCTTTTACTATGTATACTTCGCCTACTTCGGTTGTTTTATAATAATATTAAGATTTTGTAATGGTTCTTTTGCCCAAAAAATGGGTATAATCCATCTCTTATGAAATCTCATGAAGTTTTAAAACAATCCGTAGAAGATGTGGGGGTTAAAACCATTGCATCAGACTTGGGGGTTTCTCCTTCCCTTCTTTACAAATGGTGCCAACCTGGAGATGAACCGACTGACAGCGGTGCTACGAACCCTCTCGACCGCTTAGCGAAAATCTTCGAAGCCACCGGTGACGAACAAATTATTTCTTGGCTGTGTC
>JABGUO010000330.1 GCA_018646565.1 Opitutia bacterium
CAGTTGGCCATCCTTTTCCCTAAGGTGGTGACTTGGGCCGGTACATTATGAGAACGGGCGGTAAGTGGAATGTCTTTATATTGCTTGGCCTTTCGAGCCAACGCTAACAGGGCAGCAACTCCTTTATCTAAAATCAGACTCAGGGATCGATGAATTTGGAGCTGCTCCACATTTTCTGTTAAGTCTCGACTGGTCATTCCCTTGTGAGCATGTTGATGACCAGTTTTGTGTGCAAATTCTTCCAACCGTGCCTTCACATCATGCTTGGTTACCTTTTCTCGTTCTTGAATTGATTCTAAATCAACCGAGGCTTTTGCGGAGACTGATGCATCAATTGCCTCCTGTTCAATCTCGACACCCAGTTCTTTTTGGGCTTTCATCACTGCAATCCAAAATTCTCTTTCTAGAATTATTTTACCGGTTGCAGACCAGAGGTTTTTCATTGGATTCGAGGCATATCGCTCGGCGAGAACATTGGATATTTCAGTTGGCATAAAAGGGGGCGATTAAAAAGTTTTCAGTTTTTCACATACTGAACGAATAATAAACTCTGGGGTTGATGCACCGGCAGTCACTCCCGCACATTTAAAAGCTTGAAAGGCTTCTTTTTCAATATCGTCTGCTGTTTCAATATGGAAAGTAGGCTTATCATAACTGGCTGCTAACTTGGCCAACTTCCTCGTATTCGCAGAATGCTTCCCCCCGATGACAACCATGACATCCGCTCCATCATTTACAAGTTCCACCAGGTCTGACTGCCTCTCTTTCGTCGCACCACAAATTGTATCTAATATGACAAGTGCTGGATATTTTTCAGATAATTGTAACGATAAATCTTTGAACTCGTGAGTAAACATCGTTGATTGGGAAACCATAACCACTCCAGAATTAAAAGGGGGTAATTTGTTTAAGTCTTCCTCATTTGTGATGACATGACCACGTTCATTCGCATACCCAAGCAAACCAGATACTTCAGGATGTTCAGGGTCTCCAAAAATAACCACATCATAGCCCCGTTCGGCATGAGCCTTTATTTTACCGGCAATTATTCCAACATCAGGGCAAGTTCCATCCCGAAAAGGTAGACCGAGATTTTGTAAATACTTTCGTCTTTTGGGGGAAATCCCATGTGCTCTTACCACCACCACTGACTCTTTTTCATTATCTTGTGGTAGATCTAGTTGAGAAGCACTTTGATAATTGCCAACTTCTCGGATATCTTCACGACCCAAAGCAGTCATCATTTGGCTATTATGGATAAGAGGACCATCGGTGTAGACTGTCCTTTCTCCACCACGTGCCTCCTCGCGGGCAACCTGGATTGCCCTCTCCACTCCCCAACAAAATCCCGCACTATTTGCTCTTATCACTTTCATATCTCGTAAATCTTTTATACCGAGATGTGACAAGAAGTACAATATTGATTTGCAATCACCTCAAAAAGAAGAACAAAATAAATAAATGCATTTATCCATTACTTTTAAATTAATACTGTTTCTTCAAGTTGCCGTTCTCTTTTGCAGTCCCACATTATGGTCTGAAGACGTAAAGAAATCCAATAGTAAGGATAGCTATTATCTAAAAGGCGAACGAACGAAGGATGGAATCGGCAAGTATTATCTTGGTAGAGAAATTTCCCAGGTAATGGGGCACCTCGGTGCTGGTTGGTTAGAACGCCCCAAAAGAGAGCAAGAAGAACGAACTGATCTGCTGATCAAAAATATGAAACTATCTGCAACCGATCATGTCGCCGACATCGGTGCTGGCTCAGGATACTTTTCATTTCGAATCTCCCCGCTTGTCCCCCAAGGAAAAGTTCATGCGGTTGATATCTCTCCCCAAATGCTGGGGATTATAAGGGCGAAAAAAGGAAAAGGTGGTTTTGACAATATCCTGACTGTACAAAGTTCCATCAAAAATACCACCCTCGAACCCAATTCAATTGATTGCGCTCTCATTGTGGATGCATATCACGAATTTTCCTATCCCCGAGAAATGGCCCAGTCTATCTTTCGGTCATTGAAGCAACAGGGCCGTCTCATTTTAATCGAGTATCGGCAAGAAGACCCGGGTGTACCGATCAAATTACTCCATAAAATGTCGGAAAAACAAGCGAGAAAAGAAATCTGTGAGGTTGGGTATGTGTGGAAAGAAACGCTCGATTTTTTACCGCAACAACACTTTATAGTTTTTGAAAAGCCTAGTGCTGAAAAGTAAACTCTTTTTCCAGTAAACCTCAAGATAACAGTTCCCCTCTTACCGATCATGAAAATCTCCAATACAATCCATTCAGCTTTCAGTCTCTTTTTCCTACTCTCATTATCTGCCCGCTTGATTCAGGCTGAAACTGTTGAGGTCGCGGGATACTCTTTCTCTTCCCCCTCGAATTGGATATCCTCTGTCCCCACTTCAAAAATGCGTAAAGCACAATTTAAAGTCCCGGGAGAGAAGGGAAAAGATGCGGAGGTCGCTTTCTTTTACTTTGGAGGCGGTGGAGCGGGTGGAGTAAAAGCGAATGTAGACCGATGGATGTCCCAATTCGAAGATGCCAAGGGAATAGAGGTTAAGAACACTACTATTGGAGATACCCCAGTCACTTATGCACAGGCACATGGCACTTTTTTGAGCGGTCGGGCATTTGGCCCCAAAACACCCCTCGAAAACTACGCACTTTTAGCGGCCATTATTGAAGGAAAAAATGGCTCGATTTTCATCAAGATGACCGGTCCCAAAGAAACCGTGGAAAGCCAGCTTTCCGTCCTCAAAAAAATGGTGCTCGATTCGTTGGATAAATAATGGTGAGACCGAAACTATTTTCGGTCAGGAAGTAAACTATTCTTAATTCCTACCAGTACGCTGTCTGCATATTCCTCTACCAAGCTTTCTTTCCATTCTCC
>JABGUO010000331.1 GCA_018646565.1 Opitutia bacterium
CCCACTTGCCAATTTCAATAAAGTTCATCGGTACACCTTCATCCCAGCTTAAACCAGGACCTTCTCCTCGAAGGTAGGGTTTATTTCCAATTCCAATCATTACATTAGCTACGACTGAAGTGGTGCCTGTGGAAGATGTCTTGGGGACTGAAATTTCCTTATTTTCAAGTGATGAAATACTTCCTGAGGAATCGCTTGGGTCAGTCTCTTGCAGTATGGCATCGACTTTCCGCAGGGTCTCGGCAGGATCGGGAAGTTCGAGTGCAAGCTCTTCATTTACCGGTTCTTCTCGAATGTCAGTATTATCGGGTGACTCCTCACTTGGTTGGCTTTTTTCAGGAGTAGCGTTCTCGTCATTGGTATCAAGTTCCTCTTCAATTGTTTGGTCTTCTGGAGAGGATTCAAGTGCGGGATTTGGTGGAGTAGGCGGTTCCGCTTCGTCTTCATTCTGGCCCTCTAGTTCAATCTCAACCTCTCCGCTTGATTCCTCAGTATCCTGCTCGAACGATTCAGGTTCAACGCTCGACTCGACGCTGGTTTCTTCTGCCGGGTCCGATTCAATAATTTCTTCTTCTATATCCTCCTCTTCTTTTGCTAATTCGGAATCATCGGAAAGAGGATCACTTTCCACATTATTCGGTGAGCGATCGGAAACTAGTTCTGGGGCTTTTTTTTCAATCACCACAGGTTCCGGAAATTCGGTGGGTAATGTTTGAACTAACTTTTTAAGACCTTGAACGTCCTTGGAGAGCGAATCGATCGAGTTTTGAATCAAAGGAATGTTTTGAGCCATTTGAGCAACGGCAGGGTCTGGTTCTGGAAGGAGGGGAGTTTGAACCACTAATTCTTCAAGTCCTTTCAATTTTTCCAATAGACTCCTTTTAATTTCATTTAAATTATTAGGGAGTTCTGAAAGGGTCGGGTCGGGGGAAGGCTCATGTTTTTGAGAATCGGATACAATTTTATCAACTAATGTGGGGACCTTATCAATTTTTACTGAAAATGCCTCCAACTGGCTTTTCATTTCTTTTATGTCAAAATAAGTCTTTCTATGAAGTTCCTCGTCTTTTCGGTTCGAAGGGTCAAATGCAATGGCGAGAAACCGGTCGATTAAATGAGGTATGAAGACGAGAATGGAAGCGAGGCCTGAGGCGAGAATACAAGTGGTCAGTTGCCACTGATCAAGGGTTTTATTTACAGTTAGATGAAGATATGCAAAGCCGATGACTAATGAAATGATAAATAGGGCAGCACAATAGAAAGGCCATTTTGTAACTCCTTCTTTTTCTTCCTCGTTTTCTTCGAAATCCATTTTTAATAAATAAGTTAAATATTATCTGTTTGTTTTTCCTAAAAGAACCAAGCGAAAAATGTAAAAGAATTCATTATGTTCGATCTCGTTCAGGAAAACCCACTTTTCGGTACACTTTTCCGAGAATTTTATAAGCTCGTTTTTGGGCAGCATTTGCACCTTGTGCAAGAACACTTTTCAGGTATGTCTTGTCTTGGATCAATTCGTGGTATTTTTCACGTACAGGTTGGAGAGAATCGCTAATCAATTCGGTTAATTCTGATTTTAGTACGCCATACCCTTTGTCTGCAAAATGTTCTTCGAGTTGATCGGTATTTTGACCTGAAAGTGCAGAATGAATGGAGAGAAGATTTGCCACACCCGGCTTTTCTGAGTTGGATTCGATTTTGGAACCGGAATCTGTTACAGCCGATGAAATTTTCTTTTTGATCAGATCTGGTTCATCGAGAATAAAAAGGGTTGCCCGTTCATTTTTATCTGATTTTGACATTTTACGAGTCGGTTCAGAAAGAGACATAATTCGTGATCCCACTTTAGGGACATAAGGCTTGGGGATGACAAATGTTTCAGAATATTGATGGTTAAATCGTTGGGCAAGATCACGACAGAGTTCAAGGTGCTGACGTTGGTCTTCACCCACCGGAACTTGATCTGCATTGTAGAGCAAAATATCAGCAGCCATTAAGACAGGATAACATAGAATACCTGCATTAATCGAAGCTTGGGGCCGTGCACCCTCATGACTGAATTTACTATCATCACCGTCCGAGTGAGTAGCTTTAAAACCAAGTTTTGCAGTTTTATCCTTAAATTGGGTCATTCTTTGAAGCTCGCCAATCGGAGTAATACAAGTGAGGATCCATGCCAATTCAGTATGCCCGACCACATGGGATTGTACAAATTGATGGCATTTTTCAGGATCCAGTCCGCAGGCAATATATTGTGCGAGGCAATCAAACACATTTTGCCGAAGCAATGCTGGCTTTGCTGGGGTGGTAATTGCGTGTAAGTCAACGATGCCAAAAAAACATTCATTCTCCTCAAGCATTTCCGCCCAATTTCGAACGGCACCTAAATAGTTTCCTAAGGAAAGTTTTCCCGTTGGCTGGGCACAGGAAAGAATAACTTTTTTTTTGCCTTCTGAACTCATAAGATTTTCAAAATAAATAGTTTGTGGACATGATAAATATAATTTTATATATATATTCTAGAATTAATCACCCTAAAACATCTACCCCATTTGTTATGGATACAACATCCGACCAATCAGTTCACGATGATCTAAGAGATCTTCTCAAACGTTGCCCTGCGGGAACTTTTGAAGCAGC
>JABGUO010000038.1 GCA_018646565.1 Opitutia bacterium
AGAGGAGGTCGGATACACTGTTCTCAATCGGGGTACCCGTGAGGAGGACTCGTCCTTCAGAGGAAAGTGAGGACATGGCCTTGGCATTATTGGTCTTACGATTTTTTAAATGCTGGGCCTCATCTCCAATCACACAGAGCAGAGGGATCGGTTCAAAGAGTTCGACATCGCGAACGAGGGTACCGTAGGAGGTGATGATCAGGTCGTATTTACCTAATTCTTTAGCCTCTTCTGTCCGGTTGCTTCCGTGATGAATATGGGTGGAGAATTCGGGGCAAAAGCGTTGGGCTTCGCGTTTCCAATTTTCCAGCAAAGTGGCCGGGCAGACTACGAGGGAAGTCTTGACCAGACTTCCTTTTCTACGGAGTGCAGAGAGGAAGGCCAGTGCTTGAAGAGTTTTCCCGAGGCCCATTTCATCGGCTAAAATCCCCCCTAGGCCATGCTGGAAGAGGTGCATCAGCCAAGCGACACCGGTTTTTTGATAGGGGCGGAGAGTTTCTTCGAGTTTCTTGTCTAATTTTGGAAAAGTGAGGGCTGATAAATCGCGCAGGGCAAGGCTGCGTTTTTTCCACTGGGCGGGTGGTTTAAAGCGTGGATCGGCTTCGGTTAAAAATTCCTCGAGAGCGGGGGCCTGAAATTTTTCTACAGGATGACTCGATCGGGCGAGTAGGGGAGCATCGGGATTTCCCGATACCCGGCGTAAGAGTTGAGTTGTTTTTTCGCGAAGTTCGCGGGTGAGGAAATAAACTTTTTTCCCGTGTTTAATATGGTTTTGACCGGTTGCGAGGGCATGTTCGAGCAGGTCGCTTGGGGCATCTCCCGCTTCGATGCTAATTTCCACCTCAATGTCGTCGGCACTTTCATTGGCATTGGTGTGTAGGGTGGCTTTTTCAATCGCGGCGGTCTGTTTTTTAAAGTTCTCGGTAAACTCGGCATCAAAATCGAGTTCAAAATCCTCCTGATGGGCGGCGAGAAAATCGAGTGTTTTTGCGGGGTCTCGCAGCCACCACCAATGACGGTGCGAGCGATCGCGGAGGAAATTCCAACTTCGGAGTAGGCGAAGGACTTCTTTATAATTCGGGTGTTCGGAGGAGGGGAGGATGATTCGAAGGTATTCGGTGGAGCCTTCCACTTCGATATCAGGACCGTTATAGTCGGGAATTGAGCGAACAGGGGGAGAGTAGGGAGTATTGTCTTCTACAGTTTCGGGAATTTCCCGGACTGGTCGCGGGCGTTGGGGTTCGGTGATTTCGATAAATTCGCTTACTCCTTCGAGTGCACCGTCTCTCCATTCGATTGGATTTTCGGGATCATTGGCCGGGAAGAAACAGGGTACACGGTCAAGTAGTTTGAGGAGTTCACCTGTCTGCCTGAGATCGAGTTGAAGGAAAGAGGTAATCGCTCCACCGCACCATTGGGAAAGTGCGAAGAGAGCGGACCGTT
Organism: Opitutia bacterium; assembly: GCA_018646565.1. Lineage (GTDB taxonomy): Bacteria > Verrucomicrobiota > Verrucomicrobiia > Opitutales > Seribacteraceae > Seribacter. The sequence continues at coordinate 1,444 of JABGUO010000038.1, forward strand.
CGGCATCCCCAAGATCGGCAAAAGCGGTGGGAGAGATTTTTTCTGGAGTTGCCCGGGAACCATCCTCCAATTCAATTTCGATTTTTGCCGGAATGGCATTCCTTTGCACGCAGCCCGCCATAGTGGGGGGCAGAAGAATACGGATTTTCACCCTTCGGTAGAAAAGGAAATGCCGACGAGGGCCTCGTTGAGATCTTTGCCTGCGGGTGCACCTCCCATTGCGAAATCCGGTTTTCCACCGCCTTTTCCACCGAGTTTACCTGCGAGTTCGCTTAAATACTGACCCGCTTGATGGCCGGTGTCGACTGCTTCCTGAGAGCAAATGCATACCATTCCGCATTTTCCGTTCGATTCGCTGGCGAGGAGGACGATGGAGGGGGCTGCTCGTTTATTTACCTGAGCGGCGAGGGAGCGTAAGTCGTTGGGATTCAGGTTGGGAACAACTGATTTAATCAGGCGAAGGTTGCCGTTTTCTTCGGCTTGCTCAATTAGTTTATCTGCGAGCCCAGCCTGTCCCTTTTGTTCAAATGCCCGGAGTTTTTTATCCAAGTCTTTGTTTTTGGTCTGCATCTGAGTGATACGGTCGGCTAATTCGTTTGGTTTGCAAGCCAGTTGGCGGGTAAGTTGTTGGATGAGGGAGACTCGTTGGTCGGTCCACTGATATGCCGATAGTCCTGCAACTGCCTCGATCCTACGGGTGCCAGCAGAAATAGCGGATTCGCTAGTAATGCGAAGCGAACCAATTTCACCCGCTGATGACACATGGGTTCCGCCACAAAGTTCCTGGCTCCATCCCCCAAGGTTTACCACACGAACCGTATCGCCATATTTTTCATCAAAGAAAGCGATGACTTCTTCGGGTTTTTCCGAGAAGGGAACTTCGTAGCTTTCCAGTTTGTCGTTGAGTAGGAGTTTCTCGTTGGAAATTCGTTCGATCTCTTCAATTTGTTCGGGCTTAATTCCTTCGAAGTGGGAAAAGTCAAAGCGTAGGCGATCGGGTTCGACCAAAGAACCCGCCTGTCTAATATGATCGCCGAGAACCTTTCGTAGTGCCCAGTGCAGAACGTGGGTTGCTGTGTGGTGCCTTTGTATAGCTTTGCGCCTTTCGATATCGACATTGAGAACAGCTGTCTGGCCGGCTAAGTTAGAATCGCTGGGTGTGGATTTGAGGGCATGAAGAAAGCGGCCAGATCCATCTTTTAGCACATCCGTGATGAGATGGGTCTGATCGTTGATGAATACCGTTCCGGAGTCTCCGACTTGTCCGCCCATTTCTGCATAAAAGGGCGACTTCTCAAAAGCTAAATAGGTGGTTTTATCCTGGGTCACACAGTATACACAGGTGGTTGAAAAACCTTCCAAATTCGACGGGGCAAAACCAACGAACTCGGTGGCGTTGGCAGAATCCTCCTCCTCACTCACCACAATATCAACTGACTTGCGAGCCTGCCTTGCCCGTTCGCGCTGTTTGTCCATTTCCTTTTCGAATTCTTCACCATCCACAGAAAGGCCGGATTCACGGGCCATCAACTCGGTCAGGTCGAGCGGGAAGCCAAAGGTATCATACAGTTTGAAGGCAAAGGATCCGGTAAGCTGATCGCCTTGGCTCATCCCTTCGATCTCACGATTAAACAGGTCGATTCCGCGGTCGAGTGTCTTATTGAAGGAGTCCTCTTCGGATCGGAGTGTTTTTACAATCAGATCTTTCCGGACTTTTAGCTCGGGGAAGAAAGAACCCATTTGTTCGATCAGGGTCGGGGCCAGTAAATGAAAGAAGGGTTGTTCAAACCCAAGGGTTCGCCCATAACGGATACCACGGCGAAGAATCCGGCGGAGTACATAATTACGATCTCCATTACCGGGTAAAATTCCGTCGGCAATCGAGAAGCAGAGTGCTCGCAAGTGATCTCCAATTACCCGAAAGGCAATGTCCACCTCCTCCTGCTCGTTGGCAGGAGTTCCATTAGTGGGTAGGCTAGATTGGTAGGTTTTACCAGAGAGCTCCTTTAGTTTTTCAAAAATGGGTGAGAATACGTCGGTATCGTAATTGGAAGTCGGTTTTGAAAAATTAGTGAATCCATTGGTGGATTGCATTACCGCGGCCACTCGCTCGAATCCCATTCCGGTGTCCACATGCTGTGCGGAGAGGGGAGAAAAATTTCCCTCGCGGTCGGCATTAAACTGAATGAATACAAGGTTCCAGATTTCGATGCAGAGGTGGGAGTCCGCATTGACTAATTTTCCTTGAGTGTCTCCCTCCGGAGTCAGGTCAATATGGAGTTCACTACATGGGCCACAGGGCCCGGTTTCCCCCATCATCCAAAAATTATCCTTTTTGTCTCCATTTACGACATGAATTTTCGGATCGAGTCCGGCTTTTTCAAAAATGGCACTCCAAAAATCATGGGCCTCCTGGTCAAAATCAGCTGGTTCGCCTTCGCCGGGTTTGTAAACAGTCGCGTAAAGACGTTCGGCAGGAAATTTCCATACTTCAGTCAATAATTCCCAGCTCCACTCAATTGCTTCCCTTTTAAAGTAGTCGCCAAAGGACCAATTTCCCAACATCTCGAAGTATGTATGGTGGTAGGTATCAAAGCCAACATCTTCCAAATCATTATGTTTACCTCCAGCCCGGATGCATTTTTGTGTGTCAGTGGCTCTTTTAAAAGGGGCTTTTTGATCACCGAGAAAATAGGGGACGAATTGATTCATCCCTGCATTGGTAAATAGAAGGTTTGGGGATTCGGGCAGAAGGGAAGCTGAGCTTACGACCTGATGCTCTTTGGATGCAAAAAAATCGAGAAAGGATTGACGGATTTCGTGGGCTTTCATACGGCCTGTATGGGTGGTTTATTGGAGTCGGTCGAGGATGTTTTTTCCCATTTCTTCACTGCCTACCGATTTTCCGCCTTGCGCGATATCTCCAGTACGAAGTCCAGAGCGGATGGTTTCCTTGACTGCATTTTCGATTGCCGTGGCTGCTTCTTCCAATCCAAAACTGTAGCGGAGCATGAGTGCGGCACTTAATATTTGAGCGCAGGGGTTCGCGACTCCTTGTCCGGCAATGTCGGGTGCAGTACCACCAGCAGGTTCGTATAATCCGAAGGGCAGTCCCTGGGTGTTTTTTTGAGTACCGAGTGAGGCAGATGCAAGCATGCCCAAAGAACCACAAATCACTGCCAGTTCATCCGACAGAATATCCCCAAACATATTTTCGGTAAGAAGGACATCAAACTGGTTAGGATCGCGTACGAGTTGCATCGCCGCATTATCCACATACATATGAGTAAGTTCAATCTCAGGGTTGAGTTTTTGTACGCAATTTACCACCACTTCACGCCATAGGACGGAGGTTTCAAGTACATTGGCTTTATCGACCGAGCAGATTCTACCGTCACGCAGCGAGGCGGCTTTTATGGCGAGTTCGGTGATTCGTTCAATTTCACTGGTGCGGTATACCATGGTATCAATTGCCAATTTTTCACCATTATCCAAGGTCTTCGTTTCCTTGGGCTGTCCGAAGTAGATCCCTCCAGTCAGTTCCCTAACGCACAAAGTGTCTATCCCGTTGGCCACTGTATCGGCTCGAAGGGGGGAAAGATCGGATAATTCCGGATAAAGATTGCCCGGTCTTAGATTGGCAAAAAGTTCAAAAGCTTTCCGAATGGGAAGGAGGGCCGCCCGCTCGGGTTGTTCTTTGGGTGGGAGGTTTTCCCACTTGGGACCGCCCACAGAACCAAAAAGAATGGCATCCACTTCCTTGCATGCATTAAGAGTCGAATCAGGAAGTGCCTTCCCGTGGTTATCGATTCCGATTCCCCCCACATCGTGATTGCTTGTTTCAATCGAAAAATCGTAAAGATTTCCAAGCTTTTGGAGCACTGTAAGAGCGATCTCCATGACTTCCGGGCCAATCCCGTCGCCGGGTAGAGTTGTGAATCGTAATGTTTTCATCAAAATGAGCATAGATAATGTTTCATGGCAAACCTGCAACGCTGAAAACTAGATGCCTTTTAATAAGACATGAAATCATTGACAAAATCGTCCCCTTGGGTATGGTAAGAATTTCATTTCAGTCTCAATCTCGAAAGAGCGAGCCCTGCTCGCTTTTTTTGTTTTAAAATAACCCACCTAAAATAATCAATCATGAGTAGCGAAATCCTCGCAGTTCTTGAATACATGGAAAAAGAAAAGGGCATCAGTCGTGAAGACATGATCGCCACGATTGAGAGTGCCATTAAGACGGCCGCCGAGAGAGGAGTCAATTCTTCTGGAGATGTGCGAGTTGATATTAGTGCCAAAACGGGAGCTATGAAGGCATGGTCCCGTTTGGAAGTGGTAGAATCAGTCTCAGATACTTTCTGTGAAATTCACCTAGATAAAGCACGTTTATATGCGGAAAGCCCTCAGGTTGGTGACTTCGTGGAGCGCGAATTGGACCCCTCTTATTTGGGCCGAATTGCTGCCAAAACTGCAGAGCAAGCAATTAAACAAAGACTACGGCAGTTTGAAAAAGAACATATTTACGATGAATTTAGAGATCAAGTTGGCAATCTGGTAACGGGTATTGTACGACGTAAGGATCGCGGTGACTTAGTTGTTGAGGTGGGGAAAGCAGAAGCATTGCTACCATGGCGTGAAAGAGTGCCAGGTGAGGATTGGGTTCCAGGAGAGCGTATTCGTTGCTTACTAAATAAGCTCGAGCAGCATGGCCGTGGTCCGGAATTGATTTTGAGCCGATCCAGTCTTAATTTTGTTCGAAAGCTTTTTGATATGGAAGTAGCAGAGATCGCAGACGGAACTGTTACTTTAGCAGCAATGGCAAGAGAGCCCGGTTACCGGACTAAAGTTTGTGTGCGTAGTACTGATCCCAAGGTGGATCCAGTGGGAGCTTGTGTAGGAGCACGCGGTGCACGAGTGAAAAGCATTGTTCGAGAAATGAACGGTGAAAAAGTGGATATAGTTCGATGGTTTGAAGACCCGATTGAACAATTAGCGGAGGCTCTCAAACCTGCTATTCCTCAAAATGTTACTTTAGATCGAGAAAAAAGAAGAATGTATTTTGAGGTGGTTGAGGACGATCTTTCTGTGGCAATTGGCCGAAAAGGAATCAATGCTCGTCTAACATCCAGACTATTAGGCTGGAAACTCGACATTGGGAAAGTGGTGGTCAAGCAAGTTGGGTTTGATGAAAGAAAGAGCAAAGCAGCAGATGCACTTACCTCTGTCGGGATCGAATTTGAAGTGGCAGACCGTTTGGTTGCATTTGGTTTAGTGAGTCCGGAAGCATTTGAAGGAGTAACCGCAGAGGACTTAGTTGGACTTGGTTTCGAGCAAGAAACAGCAAATACGATCCTTGATAAAGTTTCTTCCGAGGAAGAAGTTGATTCTTCTAGTCCCGAAGCAAATTCTGAAGAACAGGAATCCTAAAACTTACCTATCTTTTAAATATTTATGAGTGTACGTGTTCACGCAATTGCGAAGGAAGTCAATAAATCAAGTAAGGAGCTTATTGAAATTCTTACCGCTCGTGGGTATGACATTACAAGCGCTTCTGCATCTATCGATAATATTACCGCTCAGTCCATTATCGATGAATTTGCAGTTGAAAAACCAATTGAGGCTCAAGAAGAGTCAAAAAAAGAGCCAGCAGAGAGCGCAATCGAAAAAAACACCAAGGAACCTTCGAAAAAAGCTCCTATTGTAAGAAGTAAAGCGGATCTTGATGCTGAAAAGAAAGAAAAGGAGGATGCCGAACAAAAAGAAAAGGCTAAACTTCTTAAATCGGAACCCGTTCAACCTGTTCCGGTAGCAAGCAATGCACCTTCTCTTCCTCCCCCTCCTGTGACTCGGGCTAACGCACCGCCTCCACCCCCTTCCACTGCGGGGAAGTCTGGTGTTCCGTCTCCCCCGTCTCCCATTTCTTCGGATACTCCGATTGTGTCGAAAGAGGTCAGCAATGATTCCACCTCGTCTAATGATGATGTCGTTGTTGAAGGGAATTTAATTTTAATCAAGCCTCCCATCGTGGTGCGTGATTTTGCGACTTTCATTGGACTGAAGCCTTTCCAATTAATTTCCGAATTAATGGAAATGGGAATTTTTGCCTCAATGAATCAAACGATTGAGGAAGATGTAGCTCGAAAAATAGCCAAAATAAAAGGTTTTGAACTTGAGATTCGACATCGTGGTGAAAAAGTGGAAGCTGCTGCACCCAAGAAAAAAGTGGTGGTGGATGAGAATGATGAAAAGTTTCTCAAACCACGGTCTCCAGTAGTTTGCATTTTGGGCCATGTTGATCATGGTAAAACAACCTTGCTGGATACAATCAGGAAAGCAAATGTGGTGGAGGGAGAAGCAGGCGGAATTACTCAACATGTTGGAGCTTATCAAATTGAGCATAAAGATCAAAAAATTACATTTCTTGATACTCCTGGACATGCTGCCTTTTCGAAGATTCGAGAAAGAGGTGCAAATTTAACGGATGTGTCCGTTTTAGTGGTGGCAGCCGATGATGGCTTTATGCCCCAAACGGACGAAGCTTTAAAGTTTGCCCAGCGGGCACAGGGAACCCTGGTGGTTGCGATTAACAAAATGGACGCCAAGGGTGCAGATCCGGAAAAAGTAAAAACCCAAATGCAGGAGAGATCAATTCCCTCTGAGGATTGGGGGGGCGAGGTGGTAACTGTTCCTATTTCCGCTTTAAAGGGCGACGGAGTGGATGATCTGCTTGATATGATTTTATTACAGGCCGAATTAATGGAATTGAAGGCCAACCCTGAAGCTGTAACGGGAGGAGTTATTGTGGAGGCACGCCAAGAAGTCGGTCGTGGTCCTACTGCTACTGTTATTGTGCAAAAGGGTACTCTCAAAATTGGAGACGCGATTCATTGCGGTTCTGTTTATTGTAAAGTAAAGGCGATGATTGATGACCAGGGTCAACAGGTCAAGCAAGCACCCCCTTCTACTCCGGTCAATATTTTGGGATGGTCCGGTGTACCTGCCTCGGGGGGGATATTTGCCCGTTCCAAGAATGAACGCGAGGCCCGAAGAGAAGCCGAAGAGTCTGAGCAATTGTCCAAACAAGTGGTGGTGGTTCCCGAAGAAGAAGAGGGTGGTG
>JABGUO010000039.1 GCA_018646565.1 Opitutia bacterium
GATTGAAAGAATTTGGAACGGTTAAATGAGCACCGCCTTCCTTAAAAAAGTTTCAATTTTTTCATCTTTCTCCGTGCAAAATAACATTGATAGAATTAGGGATAAATTAAACTAATACTACTTCCATGATTCACTTATTCATCGTCCTTCGGTTTTTGTTACTTTTCTTTCCCATTTTTCTCGCTGCAAAAAGCCTCCAACTCTCACGAGGCGAGTTGGCCAAAGAGGTCGCAGCAATAAACAAAATTCTTAGAGATGAACATGCGCAAAGGGGAATTACACCACCAGGAAAACTTTCCAATAGTCTGTTAGTTCGAAGGGTTTATCTGGCGACTGCTGGAAGAATACCAAGCTACTCTGAAATCAAAGATATTCACCCTTTTAACCAACCAGAGTTAAAGCAGGTATTGATCGATAAACTTTTAGAATCTAAAGCATATCAGAGCCAAATGTTTAATTGGTGGGCAGATCACCTCCGAGCAAAATCATACATCATGGGCCAGGCAAACCAGATAGGTGCCGGCCATCTTTATGTGGATTGGTTAAAGACCCAAGTCTCGGAAAATATCCCCTATGATGAAATGGCACGGCGAGTAGTCGCCTCGGAGGGCTATCCTTGGAAAAATGGGGCGGTGGGATATTACCTAAGGGACGATGGCATGCCCCTCGAAAATATGTCTAATACTGCGGAGTTATTTCTGGGGACCCAACTAGTATGTGCCCAGTGCCACAACCACCCCTTTGATAAGTGGACGCAAATGGAATACTATCAAATGGCTGCCCATACCTATGGAATGGTTACCCGTATGCAGGGGAAAACAGTTGATGGAATCAAGAAATTAGCAAAGGACTTTAAGAAACGCGGAAATGGCATGCAAATGATGTCCATGACCTCCAAACCGGACCAGCTCGAGAAACAGGCACGAGCCTTCCGACAAGCTGTTCAGGATATGTTGCTGCCCCTTCAATTCGGTGCACAACATAAAGATAGAAAATTAAAGTTACCTCACGACTATAAGTATGATGATGGAAAACCGCATCAAGTGATTCAACCGGGAGTAATTTTTGAAAATAGTAACGATTTTAACTCATCCGAATCCAGTGATCTAGTTAATCAATATGCCCAGTGGATATCCTCTCCTAACAATCCCCGTTTTACCAAAGTTGTTGTAAATAGGATTTGGAAAAAGATATTTGGGCGGGGATTGGTAGAGCCCCTGAATGATTGGAGAGAAGATACCGAAGCCTCCATGCCAGAACTCCTTGACCATCTATCGGGGTTGCTCGTTCGTTTGGATTATGACCTTAGGGAATTTCAACGGGTTCTTCTCAACCTGAACATTTTTGAAAACCAAGCCTTTGACCAGGAATTGGAATCGCTAGCCCCATACTACTTTCAGGCTCCCACTCTGCAAAGAATGTCAGCTGAGCAGTTATGGGATTCTTTGCTCACTTTAGTTGTTCCAGAAATTGATCACCGTCAGCCAAAAGAGGAAGAGGTTGATTTTCTCGATTCTAAAAAGACAAACCTCGAAAAGTACCGTTTAAAAGTGGAAGGAATGTCATCAGTAGAATTGTTTGATGTCATCAAGGAGGGAAGGAAACAAATAGTTGAAATTCAGGAACAGATGAATGCCATCAATGCTCAGATGAAAAAAGCTGTAGAGTTGGATGATCGAGAATCACTTGGTAAGCTTAAAAGACACCAAAACGAATTACGTGATAATCAGCGCTTTGCACTCGCGAGCCAAATCATGGGAGGTGGATTTAATGTTTATTCCATGTACAAAAATTACCCTCCAAAAAGAAAACGCCAGCCCTCTGCAGAAGAAAGAAAATTCCCAACTTATTTACGCCGAGCGTCTGAACAAAATTCGCCTGCTAATGCCGACCATTTCCTGAGAGAATTTGGCCAGTCTGACCGGGATTTAATCAATAACAGCCGAAAAGAAGCATCGATTCCTCAAGTACTAAACCTAATGAATGGTAGCCTACGCTGGAGATTAATTGATAAGCATTCTCCCCTTGCGAAAGCGGTCATTAAAGAAGAAACCCTGGAGCAAAAAATTAAGATCGTTTATGAGGCCATGCTCCAAAGATCTCCCACAGAAAAGGAAATAGAACTTTGTAAGAATAGCCTGCCCTTTCCGGATTTACCCACTGCTCCAGCCTTCAAAGATTCGGATACTCCAAAGCAGAAAGCTCAGGTCACCCAAAAAGCGAAAAAGCAAAAGGAGTATTACCAAAATCGAGTGCATAATGAACTGCGTCATCTTGCTTGGGCATTGCTTAACACTCGTGAATTTTCTTTCATCCAGTAATCGCCATGAGTACCCAAAACTTTTTTCAATCTGAACTAAACCGTAGAGCATATTTGAGTTATGCAGCCAAAAGCTTTCTTGGGGTTAGCATACTGCCCTGGGTAACCAACTCTCCAGCCATTGGTGCAGGCTTGGGGCTTAACCGTCCGGTAAATTATGCCCCCAAAGCAAAAAATGTGATCTACCTCTACATGTCTGGAGGAATGAGTCATCTCGATACTTTCGACCCTAAAACAAGCGAGGTTAAAGGACCGATGGGACTGGTAAAAACGAAAACCGATGGAATTGCCCTAGCGGAGACCCTTCCATTACTCGCTAATCACTCCGACAAAATTGCAGTTATCAGGGGTTTAACCTCAACCAAAGGGGCTCACGAGCAGGGGAATTACTTCATGCACACAAGCTATGATAAAAGGGGAACCATTGTACACCCAAGCATGGGGTCATGGGTAACTCGTTTGGACGGTCGGTTTAATCCTACTCTACCCGGTGCAGTGGTGGTAGGCACTGGCAATCAACATCCACTATCCGGTTTTCTATCTACCCAGCACCAGCCCCTAAAAGTTGGAGCCCCCGGAAAAGGACTGGCCAATTGTGAACACAAAGGATTTGACGAAGATACTTTCAACAGGAACTTAAATTTATCCAAAAATTTGGACCAAGCTTTTGTTCAAAAATATAACCTCGCAAAGGTACGCTCC
>JABGUO010000332.1 GCA_018646565.1 Opitutia bacterium
ACTCACATCGACCGCAAGAGCAACATCGGGATCCGCCAAGTGGGCGGATGTAATGGCACCCCTTGTGCCGATTTCTTCCTGAGATGTGGAAACTGCCACCACTTTGCATGTCGGCTTTTTTCCTTTCACCAGTCGAAGTAAAGCTTCGTTCACTGTGTAGGCACCAGATTTGTCATCAAATGCACGGGAGACTGCCAAAGGTCCATGGAGCTTTTCAAATCCGTGAACATACACCGCAGGGTCACCAATCGTGACCCGGGAAAGAGCTTCTTTTTTATCCTTCGCACCAATATCAATCCACATTTGATGCATTTCAGGAACTTTTCTTCGATCTTCAGGGGTCATGAGATGAATAGCCCGTTTTCCGGTCACTCCACGGATGATTCCTTTTCGAGTCATAATATCTACCCGTCTGCCCGAAATCATTGCCCGGTCATGGCCACCAATCGCATCAAAATATAAGAATCCTTTTTCGTTTACATGTTTGATAATCAGACCCAGTTCATCAATATGCCCGGCAAGCATGAGAGTGGGAGATCCCTTCTCACCTAGCGTAGCGTGGCAACTGCCCAACGCATCCACAATAAACGAGTCCGCCACAGACTCCATTCTTTTGCGCACTACCTCACGTGCTTCCTCTTCGTAACCGGAAGGGGAACGGGCTTGTAATAACTCCTTTAAAAAAACAGGAGCAATTGGATTTCGCGGTGCGGATTTTGGTTTTGTATTCTTTGGCATGATAAAAAGTTTAGAAATTTCAATTTTACTGTTCCAACACTCGATTGGCAAGTCCGACTAGAAGCAGGGTTCTTTTTTGCATCGCGAAAATCGAAAAACCTTTTATGCAAGGAAGAATGACAATTTATCCAGCAATCGATTTAAGAAAAGGACGCTGCGTTCGTCTTTTTCAAGGAAAAGCCGACCAAGAAACAGTCTACTTTGAAAACCCCGCTGAACCAGCAAATGAATGGAAGCAGTCTGGTGCCACACATTTACATGTGGTCGATCTCGATGGTGCATTCGACGGTGCATCTGCTAATCTAGAAGCGGTTCGCTCCATTTTAAAGGTGGAAGGACTCCAGGTACAACTTGGTGGAGGAATGCGAAGCGAAGAAGCAATTGAATGCGCTCTTTCCTTGGGTCTTAACCGAGTAATAATTGGTACCCGTGCCTGCTCTGAACCAGAATGGGTAGGTGGATTAGTTCAGAAATTTGGGGCTGAAAAAATAGTGGTCGGGATTGATGCAAAAGATGGAATGGTTGCCACCAAGGGATGGGTTGAAACATCCTCAACAAATGCCATCACACTGGCCAAGGAATTAGAAAGCCTCGGAGTCCGTTGGATTATCCACACCGATGTGGCCACAGACGGTGCAATGAAGGGCCCCAATTTAGAAGCCCAAAAACTAATGGCCAAAGCAGTACCGCAATGTCAAGTAATTGCATCCGGTGGAGTGACTCGAGAAAGCGATGTGACCGATCTTGAAAAGCTTGCCACCCAATTCCCTAATATCGAAGGTGTCATTATTGGAAAAGCCCTCTACGAAGGGACTGTGTCTCTTCAAAATTTATGTGGTTAAAAAATTCTCTACTTTTAACTTATTTTAATAATTAAGCATTTAATAATTAAAATGAACTTGCAAAGAACTTAAGAGAACTTTTGACTTAATATTAACAATTTCCCTGTACCTGTTTTTAAAATACCCTACGAATTATGACTAAAATATCCTTCGATATAGACTTCAGTAAAGATCCCGAGCAAATCCTTAAAGAAATACAAGAGCGAGCCAAAGCTGAAGTTGAAAAACGTGAAAGCAAAGAACGCAACGCCGCATACCTTTCCAAACTACATGAATCAGTTAATGAAAAAATTGGTACTGAGTTTAATACTGTAAGTGATTTAATCAGGGCATTGACCCCCTTTGCTGCACCCGCATTGAGAGACAAACTTTCGGGTACTACTGCAAGCGGTCGTCGCAAAACAATTTCCATGAACAAAACGATTTTTGAGGAGATTAAAAAACTCCTCACTGAATCCGATCCCAACAAAGCAGCCATTGCACGCAAAACCGGTGTCAGTGTGGTGCAGGTTAGAAAAGTGGCAGAGGGTGGATTTGACTCTAAGTATATTGGTTCTGATTCCAGTTCCGGATCATCTTCAAAACCGAAAGAAAGCCCAAGCTTACCTTCAATTACTCCTCCCCCCATTATTGAAGAGGAAAAAATTCAACAAACGGATTTAAAAGAGATGGCTCCCCCCCCCGCCGCATCATTGGATGACGATGATAATTTTTCTGATAGTGCGGGCGACTCTGTTA
>JABGUO010000333.1 GCA_018646565.1 Opitutia bacterium
AATGTTCTTTTTTGGAATCCAAGACATTAACTCACGCAGACGCTTACCAGTTTCTTCAATAGGATGTTTTTCACCGTCCTCTAGAAGTTTATTGTATTTGGGGAGTCCAGCCTCATATTCCTTCACCCATTCCTTCGCAAATTTCCCAGACTGGATTTCCTTAAGAATAGACTTCATCGACTTTTTAACATTTCCGTTAATAACACGAGGTCCTCGGGTTACATCGCCAAACTTTGCAGTCTCTGAGATCGAAAAACGCATCCCGGCGATGCCAGATTCGATCATCAAATCAACAATCAACTTCAGTTCATGCAAGCATTCGAAATAAGCCATTTCTGGGGCGTATCCGGCTTCCACCAAGGTTTCAAAACCAGCTTCGACTAGGGCTGATGCACCTCCGCACAGAACAGCCTGTTCGCCAAAAAGATCAGTTTCAGTTTCTTCTTTAAAGGTGGTTTCTAAAATTCCCGCTTTTGCGGCTCCAACCCCTGCTGCCCAACTTAGGGCGGTTGCTTTTGAATCCTTTGAAGATCCTTTGAGAACTGCGATTAGAGCAGGAACGCCCTTTCCTTCTTTAAATTGAGAACGTACAACATGGCCCGGTCCTTTCGGGGCAACCATAATTACACTCACACCCCGTGGTGGCTTGATTAAGCCGAAGTGGATTGCGAAGCCATGCGTAAAAAGTAAAGTTTTTCCCTTAGAAAGATTGGGCTTGATTTCCTTTTCGTAAACTTCGGCTTGTTTCATATCAGGAACACCGATCATAATAACATCCGCTCTCTTGGTAGCTTCCGCTACTTCAACCACCTCAAATCCGTGTCTTTTCGCTACTTTTATTGATTTACTGCCTTTGTATAGACCAATGATGACATTGCACCCACTTTCTTTCAGGTTCAACGCGTGTGCGTGTCCCTGTGATCCGTATCCTATAACGGCTAGCGTTTTCTTCTTAATGGCTGTTACTTTAGCCTCTTTTTGAGTGTATACTTTAGCGGGCATGGCCGTATATTTTTTTTGTGTTACTGTTTATTTAATGAAAATGTAAGACGATTAATGATCTGCTCGCCCCCGTCTCAGGGAAACTGTTCCCGTTCGTGCAAGTTCGATAATACCAAAGGGTTCGATCAATTCTATGAATGCAACAATTTTGTTACCGTTTCCAGTTGCCTCCACGACTAACGATTCTTTTGCCACATCGATAATTTTCCCACGAAATACATCGCAAATCTGGGTAACTTCAGAGCGATTGGACGAATTGGCTTTTACTTTTATCATGACTAACTCTCGACCTACACTCTCGTTATCTGAGAAATTTTGGATATCAATCACATCAATTAACTTGTCTAATTGCTTGACGCATTGATCAAGTGCTTTCTCATCCCCATTCAATGTGGCTGTAATCCTAGATCGGCCCACTTGGTGGGTTGGCCCCACATTTAAGGTATCAATATTGAATCCCCGGCCACTAAACAGGCCGGCAATTCTGGCAAGTACACCAAATTTGTTTTCAACCAGAACGGAGATTACATGTCGCATGAAGTAAAGAAGGAAAAGTGGTGGACGACACAGGACTCGAACCTGTGACCTACTGGGTGTAAACCAGTTGCTCTAACCAACTGAGCTAGCCGTCCAAAGTTTAAAATTTAAAAGTCAGATTATAGTAATGAAACGCATTAATGTGGCAAGCGTGAATAATTACTTTACTTTTTAGACACCCTAATTTTTTTGGGACCAAGCAATGGCTTGATTGGTGAACCGTATTTTTTACTTACTCGAACCGAGCTCGCCTGGCTAGATGCAGACGGAGAAACGTTGCCTGAAGTTGAAGAAGAAACCATTTTCTTAGGCCCGAGCCAGTAACTGGTTGGATTAGTACCCGAATTTCCCTTACCCGATGGGATTACCCCACGTACCGAAGACTCTCCAAGTCTTCGCTCGGAAGAACCCATCGGTAAATTTTTGGATCCTGCTTTTTGTACAGGAAAGCCAGGTTCACTGGATCGACCTTTTCGAAATTGAAATCGATTAATATCGCGCAGTGACATGGTATTTACATTATTCATCATATCATCCACTCTTTTATCCAGTTCCGCGTAAACGGCATCTCGAAATTCAATAGAAGCAGCTGCCGGGTTTCTGTTTCCTACATCAAAATTTGAAACTCTTTCAAAATTCTCGGATGCGAATTTTTGATTAGAAGAAAGTTCATTTTCAATAATTTTTGCATCGAAACGCTCGCTTCCCCAAGTTTTTTTATTTTGCATAGGAAACTTCCTTCCACCAAAAGAAGAATACCGGCTTGGCCATTCGTTTACAGAAAAACGTTGGGTGGAAATAGAATTAATTCGACTCGAAGATAATCTCTTCGAAGACATTTGGTTTAATCTACCATCCAAAGATCGCACACGCTTGGTAAAGTCATTTGCCCGTTGTTGAGAAAAGCACAAAGAAAACAAAGATAAACTAAGAAGAATTATAATCGGAGTTTTATTTAATGAAATTCTCGACATTTCACTAACATATATAAATAAATGGATGGACCTCAACTTTAATTACAACCCACAATTTTTTTATCCTACTGTTAATGAAGAATTATTTAAATCTTGTCTCAAGAGTTCTGGAAAACGGAGATTATCGCGATGATAGAACCGGGACCGGGACTTGGTCAGTTTTTGGTGAACAGGAACGATTTAGACTCGATAGTACATTTCCGCTATTAACCACCAAGAAGCTTCACCTACGTTCCATTATTCATGAATTACTTTGGTTTCTGAAAGGAGATACCAATATAAAATATTTAAATGATAACCAGGTTAAAATCTGGGACGAATGGGCAGATAAAAACGGGAATCTTGG
>JABGUO010000040.1 GCA_018646565.1 Opitutia bacterium
AAATTCGATGCCATATCAGAAAAGGATTACTATTCGATGGCTGCGTTTATGCAGGGAAGTAATAGGCAGGAGTATCCTTTGGATGCAGGCGGGGCAAGGGAAGGGATTGCAAATGAAATTGAAGCCCTATGCCAGTCCGCTTTTTCTTCTTTGTCTGTTAATCAGGATAATTTTCAATTAACGGATCTTCCCAGTAGATATTGGAAAGGTGCTCTGCAACTTACTAATTCTAGCTACACAAATGCCAGTACGGACGCTAATTTTAGTGGGAAAGTATTGGTAGATTTTGAAAATGGTTTAGGTGGTTGGAAACCTCACGGGACTACTTTTCGTAAGCCTAGATTAAAAAGTTCGGCTGATTCAGATTTGGTCTCTGGATATACAGGGATTGGATGGGCTTCTTCATTAAATAAAGATCCCAAAAAATCAACAGGATCGTTAATATCTCCAAAAATTAAGGTTGAATATCGTTTTCTTAATTTTTCCGTGGGAGGTGGTCAGTTCAATGAAGTAGGGGTGGAGCTATGGGTAGAGGGTATGAGGGTCTTGGTCTCACGTGGAGAAAATAGTGACGAGCTAGTGCGGAAGAGCTGGGATTTGGTGGATTACCAAGCAAGGGATGTCGAAATTAGGATAGTTGATAATTCCACGGGAAGATGGGGACATGTGCATGCAGATCAGTTTGAGTTTTCGAAATTTCCGTCAGTTCTAAATCCGGATAAACCAGTGCCCCCGATTTCTTTAGTTGAAAACTATGCTCGGGCAAACAGTTTAAATGCCAAAACTCTTCGGTCATGGTGTATGCACTTCAATCAGTTAAATAACCTTCAACTTTTATCACAAGGAATAAAAAGTGCACAAAACTCACACATTCGACTCGTCAATGGGGAAAAGAGTTTCATTCAAAAAAGTCAATCCTTCGCGAATTTCACTTCTTCGGAAATTCCAAAAGGGTGGAAGATAACGGGTGAAGCGTTTAAACCACGAGGTCATCAATTAATTTCGTTCGATGGGTCTACTCTTTTTCCTGATCGAAATGTACTCTCATCTCATGTTTTAGGAAACAGGCGGGTGGGCAACCTGCGGTCCCCGCATTTCAAAATTGAGTATGATCAAATTTTAGTTAGAGCCAAAGCCAAGAAAATTTTTATGCGAGTAGTCGTTGATAATTATCATATGGGGAAACATTCGGGCTTACTCTTTGGCGGAACTGTTATCAAGGAGGCAAATGCCGAGGGTGATTTTAACTGGTTTAGTTTATCACCAAAAAAATACAAAGGGCACTGGGCCTATCTTGAATTTGTGGATCGGGGTACAGATGCTTACCTGGAAATTGATCAAGTTAGGTTTGCCAATTCTGGAACTGGAAAAATGCCTGATTCCAAATTTGCTCTTTTGCTTGGAGATGACAAACTGGATGGAAGTAATCTTCCTGAATTTATCGATGATTTTCTCGGAAAATCATTCAATAAAATTAATGAGGGCAAGTTTTCAGGAGAAGAATATGATTTTCTTAATTACCTGTACAGCGAGGGACTAATTCCATTTGAGAATGAACAAAGTTTGTCTGAACTATTAAGCCAAGCCGAATCCATTGATTCAGGAACTCCTCATGAGAGATACACATTGGCAATGGGGCAGGGGAGTCCTTTTCAGGGAAATGTTTATGTGCGGGGAAGCCCTCATAAATTAGGCGAGCCAGTAGTTGGTAGAAACCTTACTGCCCTGGGTGGACAGCCAGGATCTCGTCTTGATTTGGCGGAACAATTAGTATCTGAGGATAATCCACTGGTGTCCCGCGTTATGGCGAACCGTATATGGATGCACTTCTTTGGTAGGGGGATCGTTCCGACTCCAGATGATTTTGGTCCAATGGGACAGGAACCAAGTCATCCTGAACTGCTTGATTGGTTAGCCAGTGATTTTCAGAAGAATAATTGGTCAGTCAAAAATTTAGTTCGAAAAATTGTTTTGTCTAAAACTTACAGCCAATCAAGTTTATTGAATCCATCCTGCGATAAGGAAAAAGTTAGCTTAGACGATCCGCAAAATATTTTACTCCATAAGATGCCAATCCGACGATTACAGGCAGAAGCCATAAGAGATTCGATTCTTTCATTTTCTGGTCGAATCGATAAAAGACTTTTTGGTCCTTCGGTTCCAATTTACAAGACTGCCTTTATGACGGGACGAGGTGGCAAACAAAACGGTCCGCTAGACGGAGCGGGTAGAAGGAGTATTTACGGCTCAGTTTACCGGAATTTTCTTTCACCGTTTATGTTGGCCTTTGATCAGCCAGCACCCTTCGGGACAAAAGGCAAACGGTCTGTTTCTAATGTCCCAGCTCAGTCTTTAGCACTTATGAATGATCCATTTGTAATCGGCCAATGCAAGATGATGGGTAAAAATATCTTTCAGGCAAAAAAGCCAAAATCGGAGTCGATTAATACTCTTTTTGAGATGATTACAGCAAAACCTCCAAGCCAGAATGCTCAAGAAAAACTTCTCGTATTTTTAGAAATTCAAACGAAAGCACATGGGAGTCTTACCGAACAGGTTTGGGCCGATTTAGCCCATGTCCTGATTAATTCAAAAGGATTCCTTTTTCTCAACTAAACTTCGAAGCCATGCATTGTAATCAATTTAATACTCCATTCTCCCGTAGGTCCATGCTTCAATCCTGTGCCATGGGATTTGGAGGACTCGCTTTTTCTGCTCTGTCCAATGATGCATTAGCTTCTCCTTTGGCACCGAAGAAGCCACATTTTATTCCACGGGCCAAGAATGTGATTTTTCTCTACATGGATGGAGGCCCCTCACATGTGGACATTTTTGACTACAAGCCAGCCTTGGAAAAATATAACGGGAAAGACCCAAGGGAGGTAATTGGGAAATTAGCACCCACTCAATTTGATAATATCGGCAAAATTTTAAAGAGTCCGTGGGAATTTAAACAAAGAGGGCAGAGTGGTCACTGGGTATCCGACCTTTTTCCACATATCGCACAGGACGATGTGATTGATGAAATCTCGATGGTGAAATCGATGACTTCCAATTTTTCAGAACATACTTCTGCCAACTATTTTCTGCATACCGGAAGCGGTTTTCAAGGCCGGCCGAGCATGGGTGCATGGTTAGGGTACGGTTTGGGAACAGAGAATCAAAACTTACCCGGATTTGTTGTTTTAAATGGAGGCTTAATTCCTCCTGGAGGGTTGGATTGTTTTGGTTCCGGTTTTTTACCGGCCAGTTACCAGGGGTCCGTTTTTCTTCCTCAAAATGAACCAGTTGCTAACATTAAACCGAAAGAGAGATCCAAGGAATTACAGAAGAATAAATTATCTCTTTTATCAGATTTAGATAGCTCTTCTTTGAAGGAAATGGATTTTGACCCCCAAGTCGAAGCAGCGATTCAGAATTACGAAACTGCCTATCAAATGCAGACTTCAGTGCCTGAATTGATGGATTTAACCGGAGAATCCGAAGCGGTCAAGAAATCCTACGGGATGGATTCAGATTTTAAAAATACTCGTACATTTGGCATGCAGTGCCTACTTGCACGTAGGTTAGTGGAGAGAGGAGTACGTTTTATTGAATTAACCTGTCCGGGAGGAAATGGTGATAGGTGGGACCAACACAATGGATTGGTGGATGGACATGGAAAAAACTGTAAATCAGTGGACCAACCGATTGCTGGTTTAGTTCGTGACTTAAGAAAGTTGGGTATGTTGGATGATACACTAGTAGTATGGTCAGGGGAGTTTGGTCGAACTCCATTTGCTCAGGGATCCAATGGGCGAGATCATAACCCTTTTGGTTTTACCACTTGGTTTGCAGGGGGAGGAATCAAACCAGGAGTAACCGTCGGTGCGACCGATGAATTTGGATACAAGGCAGTAGAAAACCGTTATGAAATACATGACCTGCACGCGACAATGCTCCATTTATTGGGTATCGAGCATACAGAAAGTACTTTTCGCTTTGGTGGTCGTGATATGCGGCTTACCGAAGTCTTTGGCCACTTGATAAAAGAGATTCTTTAAAATTAAACTTTATCCTAAATAAAGAGCCTGTGGCACGACTTGACTAAATTGTACGGTGTGCTTTTAAAATCATAGGAGGAAATTTTATAAGGCATCATTCCATTTTGCTTTAACAAAAAGTTACTTCTAGAGTCCTTGAAGATTGTAGCAATTAGATTTGTTTACCAAAACGAATAAGTTTCTTGTTTCATATATTGACCTAATTAGTAAATAAATACCTTGCTTTTGATGAAATAGTAAAACTATTTTAGAATTGATGACATTAGTGGAGAAAATAAATAATATTAGTTAGGCTTCCTGGGGATGTCTCAAGTCCAGTTCCTAGAAACCGCACCCTTAGAAAACACATTTTCAAGGTATCTGAGAACTTACAGGTTACTCAATAGTTTATTGTTGGCTTTATTTTTCATGGTGCTGACATTTTCCGTTTTTTGGAACATGATGATGGGCCTTCCTCTAAGTGATGATGCCGGATCAGATTTTTCGGAT
Source organism: Opitutia bacterium (assembly GCA_018646565.1). Classification (GTDB taxonomy): domain Bacteria; phylum Verrucomicrobiota; class Verrucomicrobiia; order Opitutales; family Seribacteraceae; genus Seribacter. The sequence continues at coordinate 4,533 of JABGUO010000040.1, forward strand.
GCCGGACAACCTTCAACTGCACCCAAAAAACAGGAACAAAAAGTCAGGTTGATGCAAAGGCAAAAACAGGCAAAGCCTTCGCAAAAATTTACTTTTCAAGCCAAGGCGATTTCTGAAATCTCGGCACCAATCGTCGACATCGAGACAAAATCGTTAAACCCCGCAATCGCAATGAGTCCAATGGGAAATATGGGAGATGTGAGTGTGAATGTAGATATGTCTGTCCTTAACAAGGCCTTTGCCTCTAATTTTATGGGGATTAAGTCGAAGGCCAATAAGATTCTATTTATAATCGACTACTCTGCATCTATGAATGGTCGGGATAAGGTAATGCGAAGCGAACTAACCAAAGCGATTGAGAAATTACCGGCGGTTGGATCAGTATCAGTTATCTTTTTTTCGGGACCAACTTGGGTTGCTGGAGAGGATGCCAAAGGCTTGCACAAAAATTGGAGTGGGTCCAATAACGGTGGGTGGAAGCCAAACGATGGATATAATCCGGTTCGTCCCAAGTGGTTGCCAGTTACCCCCTCGGTTAAAAAGAAATTGGCCAAAGCAGTAAAGGAGACGCCATTAACCTTGGGTACAGTATGGGATAATTCTTTTGAATGGGCTTTTTATATGAATCCAAAGCCTGATGTCATTTATTTTATGACCGATGGGAATTCTAATAAGAGCTTTCAGGGGATTGATCTAATAAAACAAAAAAAAGGAAAGACCAAAATTTATACCATTGGATATGGAGCACCCGCTGGGGCAAAGTTACCACTTGAAGAAATTGCAGCGATGACGGGTGGTAAAAGTAAATTTGTGGAAATGGATGAGATTAGAATGATGGAAAAAGAAATTGATGAAAATCGACAAGTGAACTGATTTTTTTATGAATTATTTAAAAAGTTTATCTTTACTCTTTATAGTGTTTTCTTCCGTAAATGTATTGCCGGCCAAAATTCGGGTTTTACTCATAGATGGACAGAATAATCACAACTGGAAAGCCACCACTCCTGTAATGGTTGATATTTTGGAAAGTTCGGGGAGTTTTAAGGTTACTGTATCCACTTCACCTCCAAAAAAATCTGAGGCTGCTGCTTGGGCAAAATGGAATCCAAAATTCAATTCCTATGCTGTGACAGTGAGTAATTACAACGGAGAAATGTGGCCAAAGGAAGTGCAGGATAATTTAACTAATTATGTTAAAGGAGGTGGGTCTTTTGTGGTGGTTCATGCAGCCAATAATGCATTTGGTCAATGGAAAGAATATAATCAAATGATTGGACTCGGAGGATGGGGCGGGCGTAACGAGAAGTCCGGTCCTTATTTATTTTACAATGATTTAGGTAAATTAGTACGAGATCCTCGTCCAGGTCGTGGGGGAAGTCATGGTCCTCAGAGTGAATTTATAGTACAGGTTCGCGATTTTAAACATTCAATTACCAAGGGGATGCCTCAAAAGTGGTTACACAGTAAAGATGAACTTTATGACTCCTTACGTGGACCGGCTGAAAAAGTAAAGATCTTAGCCACTGCTTACAGTGAGAAGAGTAAAAAGCATGAACCCATGATCATGACAATTTCTTATGGAAAAGGTCGAGTCTTTCATACACCTATGGGGCATGCAGATTATTCCATGAAGTGTATTGGCTTTCAAGAGGTGTTGCGAAGAGGGACTGAGTGGGCAGCGACCGGACAGGTGACATCCGAGCTTCCTTTAGACTTCCCCACTGAAAGAAAGGTTTCTTCTCAGTAATTATTAAGAAGCCAAAAAAAAGATCACTCAAAAAGTGATCTTTTTTTCAATTTATTGTAAAAAATTTACTCAGATGCTGGCGAAGCGGTATCAGTTGTATTTGCATCAGTTGCGTTTGAATCTTCTCCGTCAGTTGCTCCTCCTCCGCAAGATGCGAAGAGTGCTAATGAAAGAATGCTTACGAGAGTTAGAAAGTTTTTCATGTCGGCTATTTCTTTAAAATTAAATTATAATTTTTGGTTTATGTGTTGGTTTTCAAATTTTCCAAAATCAATAATTTTTCGATTCTGTCAAGGTGAAACCTGTAATGAATGGTTATCAATTTTATTGATTTATGCCCATTCTCATTGCCAAAGCAGTAGTAATTTAATTGGGTTGTGCCATGTATTATATAGGAATTGATATAGGAACATCTTCGGTCAAGGCATTGCTTATTGATAGTAGTGGAAGGGTAATTAAGACCTCCGTACCAGAATACTCTTTTCAAACCCCAAAACCACTTTGGGCCGAGTCCGATCCACTGGATTGGTGGGAGGCAACGCAACAAGCAATTAAAGAACTCCTCTCAAAAGTTCACTCCAGTGAAATAGCTGGAATTGGACTTACCGGCCAAATGCATGGTATGGTAGCATTGAACAAAGAAGGTTCCGTTTTAAGGCCCTGTATAATGTGGAATGACCAACGATCTCATTTGGAGTGCGACGAAATTACTGAACGAGTTGGGCAAAAGAAAATTCTTAGTATTACTGGCAATCCCGTTTTGCCTGGTTTTACTGCTCCCAAGATCTTGTGGACTCAAAAAAACGAACCAGACCTCTTTACTTTGATCGATAAGGTAGTTTTACCAAAAGATTTTATTCGATACAAATTAACCGGTTCCTTTTTTTCTGATGTTTCGGATGCTTCAGGAACCTCTCTACTAGATGTCGGAAAGAGAACTTGGTCACAAGAAATGTTTGATTGTATGGGATGGCCAATCTCTTGGATGCCGGAAGTTACTGAATCAACTGAAGTTTCCGCCAAAATTTCCGCGGAAGCATCAACCTTGACTGGTCTGCTTGAAGGAACCCCTGTAGTGGCGGGTGGTGGAGATTGCGCGGCTCAAGCAGTTGGCTCAGGAATTGTGGAAGAGGGAAAAGTTTCTGTCACATTGGGAACGAGTGGTGTTGTGTTTGCTCAAAGCGACGAATACCGCGTTGAACCTAACGGTAAATTACATGCATTTTGTCACGCGGTTCCCGGGAAATGGCATGTAATGGGAGTGATGCTATCTGCAGCAGGTTCTTTTCAGTGGTATAAGAATCAATTTGGAATGGAGGAGCAAAGAATTGAAAAAGAGGGCGGTGCGAATGCTTATGAAACTCTTACTAAAGAAGCCCAGCAAGTAATTGCGGGTTCAGAGGGTTTATTTTTTCTTCCTTATTTATCGGGCGAAAGAACACCCCATCCAGACCCGTATGCAAGGGGTTGTTTTATCGGTATGAGTTTACGCCATCAAAAAAAACATCATACCCGAGCTGTTTTGGAGGGAGTCTCCTACGGTTTAAATGATTCGTTATCCATGATGAAAGAATTGGGTGTTAACCCAAACGAAATTATACTTTCTGGCGGCGGTTCGCGCTCAGCGTTATGGAAGCAAATGCTTGCCGATATTTTTGCCACTCCTTGTGCAATGGTGAATGCATTAGAAGGTGCAGCTTATGGGGCGGCAATACTTGCCGCGGTTGGAGTAGGTGGATTTGGTAGTGTGCAAGAGGCTTGTAGCTCTTTTATTCAAAAAATTGAAACAGTGGATCCTGGTCCGAACCTGGAAACCTACAAGCGAAATTATCCTATTTATAAATCTTTATACCCAAGCCTGAAGGCTCAGTTTGCCAAGATTGCTGAGTCGAATGCGGTAAACTCATAAAAAAATGGATAACACTTACGAGTCCAATAAACTGCTTGGTGAATACTTGTTGTTTCACTACGGATCGGATGATCAGTTAATGCCTTGGTCGGATGGCCCTCAGAACGGTCTTCGATTTCCCGTGCGTACTGTTCGTGAACTTATCGATCACAGTTCACTTCCCTCTTCGACTACTATTCGTGCCTTTGATGTCGGTTGTTCCGTGGGTCGTTCTACATTTGAAATTGCGAGTTTTTGTGACGAAGTAGCTGGCTGTGACCTGTCCCATTCCTTTATTTCAGCAGCACGATCTTTAGTTGATATTAAGGAACTACCTTATGAGTATTTAGAGGAAGGGGACAGCTATCAAAAAGCAGTCGCAAAAGTAGAGTATGACCCGAGCAAGGAGATTTCATTTTTCGTTGCAGATGCCTGTTCGTTACCCACCGAGTTAAAAGAGTTTGATTTGGTTCATGCAGCCAATTTGATCTGTCGATTACCGGATCCCTCGCTTTTTTTAAATCGACTTCCACAATTAGTGAAGCCGGGCGGGCAACTTCTTTTAGCCACCCCATTTACTTGGTTGAATGAATATACACCGAGAGAAAATTGGATTGGTTCGGGTGACTCGGAGCAAAAACTGGTGGAATGCTTGAAGCCATATTTTGAATTGGAAAAAAAAGTAGAACTACCTTTTGTTATTCGTGAACATAGAAGAAAGTTTCAATATAGTGTTTCAATCGGTACTCGATGGAGACGGATTGGGAGTGCGGTGTAACAGTTTGATCCTTTTTCCTCGAGGTGTTTCTAGATAAATTAGTTTATAATTTGAAAATGTCCCTAGTGAAATTCTTTCCAATATTTTTTATAAATAACAACAGCGAACAACCTAAATGATCAAAGTCGATGAATTTGTAAGGAATATTTCCTCCTGTTCTGA
>JABGUO010000334.1 GCA_018646565.1 Opitutia bacterium
CCGAGGTAATCAGTTCGGTTGGAATCGATCGGTGCCACAAAGTCTGATAAGCAAAATTGAGGTTGGTCGAGTAGAGATTGTTGGCGTCTTACAAAATGGAATCGACCGACCTCATTTTGTTTTTCTAAATCTTCGTACAAAACAACATCGTCTATAGATGAATTTGCTGGCCAAATCCCGACCACTGCTTCGCAAGTAAAAAGATCATCCTTGAGTATCCGGTTTAATAAAACTTGTGCATTGTCGAACAGATCTTTTGCTTCGGTGCCAGAATCAGACCGTTCGAAAATAGAAGGATACTGCCCCTTTAATTCCCACGACCAGAAAAAAGGCGACCAATCGAAGAATTCAAGTACTTCCTTCAAGGGGGCAGAAATTTTGTGAACACCAAGGGCGTCGGGATAAGGTTCCGAAATTTTTTGTTTTTCCCAATCAAACTGTACTGATTTTTTTCGGGCCTCTGTAATAGGGAGTAGTTTTTGTTGCCCTTTTTCGGCATGCTTTTTGCGAAGAGTTTCTTGGCTTATTTTTAAATTTTCCAAGAACTCTTTTTTCTTACTTTCGATGGTAAGATCGTTGCAAACATTAACCACAAGGGAGGCATCTGGTACCTGTACCACTGCTTCTTTGTAGAAGGGTGCGATCTTAATGGCAGTGTGTGCTCGGCTTGTTGTGGCACCTCCAACAAGTAGTGGGATTGTCATGCCTAGCTTGGTCATTTCCTTGGCATTATGAATCATTTCATCAAGGGATGGGGTAATTAATCCGCTCAAACCAAGAACATCAGCATTGTGCTTTTGTGCAGCCTCTAAAATTTTCTCGCAGGAAACCATCACTCCTAAGTCAATCACTTCCCAATTGTTACATGCCAGTACAACGCCGACTATGTTTTTTCCGATATCATGTACGTCACCCTTAACTGTGGCGATTACCATGGTACCTCGCTTACTGGATTCAGTACCGTCTTTTTCGGCCTCCATAAATGGTTCTAAATAAGCAACTGCTTTTTTCATCACCCGTGCACTTTTCACGACTTGAGGAAGGAACATTTTACCTTCGCCAAATAAATTCCCTACTACTTTCATGCCGTCCATCAATGGACCTTCAATCACCTCCAATGGTCGTCCCAACATTTGGCGTGCTTCCTCTGCATCTGATTCAGCATAGTCTCCAATTCCTTTTACCAGGGAGTAAGTGAGTCTTTCGCCTACTGGTTTCTCTCTCCATGAAAGGTCGGGACCTTCTGATTTTCTTTTAGAGCTCTGATCCTTAATTTGTTCCGCAAACTCTAATAGTCGGTCTCCTGCCTCACTATCTTTGGCCAGTACTACATCCTCAACGCATACCCGAAGATTGGGTTCAATGTCATCATACACTGCAAGCATCCCTGCGTTGACAATCCCCATGTCCAACCCTGCCTTACAGGCATGGTAAAGAAAGGCGGCATGCATTGATTCCCGAACTAAGTTATTTCCGCGAAACGAAAATGAGACATTACTGATACCGCCGCTAGTCCGGGCATGTGGACATCTTTTTTTGATTTCCCGAACCGCCTCAATGAAATCAATTCCATACGAGTCATGTTCAGACATTCCGGTAGCTAGTGTGAGTACATTGGGATCAAAAATAATATCCTGAGGAGGGAAGTTAACCTCATTGACTAATATCTTGTAGGCTCTTTCACATATTCTGACCTTATCGTCCAAGGTGGCGGCTTGTCCTTTTTCGTCAAAAGCCATGACCACCACTGCAGCTCCATATCGTTGGGCCAATTGGGCGTGTTCCTTAAAAGTTTCAACCCCTTCCTTGAGGCTTATTGAATTGATGATACATTTTCCCTGAATTACCTTTAACCCTGCCTCGATGACTGACCATTTTGAACTATCAATCATAATTGGAACCTTGGAAATATCTGGTTCAGAGACCACCAAGTTTAAAAAACGACTCATACACGCTTCCCCGTCGAGCATTGCTGCGTCAAAATTAACATCGATAACATTAGCACCATTTTCAACCTGTTGTTTGGCAACCCTTAATGCACTTTCATAATCTTCCGCCTCAATTAATTTTTTAAATCGTGGCGATCCCGTTACATTTGTTCTTTCCCCCACCATTAAGAAGGATGTTTGTTGATCCTTCATTGTGAAAGGTTCTAACCCGCTCAAGCGAAGTGCGGGATCAATTTTGGGCACAGTCCGGGTAGGATAATTACCTAGTTTTTCCGAGATTGCATGTATGTGTTCGGGAGTAGTTCCGCAGCAACCACCTGCCAGGTTAATTAAGCCTTCCTCCGCAAAAACTGATAAGGAGTCAGCAGTATCTTCAGGTTTCTCGTCATACCCTGTAGCGGAGAGTGGGTTGGGTAGGCCAGCATTGGGATAGCAATGTACCAAGCAATCAGCATGCTTGGATAACTCTTGAAGGTAAGGACGCATGGCATCGGCTCCCAATGCACAATTTAAACCAACACAAAGAGGTTTTGCGTGGGAAATAGAATTCCAACATGCTTCGGTTGTCTGCCCCGATAGCGTTCTTCCAGATGCATCGGTAATTGTAATTGAAAGGATAACAGGAAGCCTTTTCCCGGTGTCATCAAAGTAGTTTTCTATCGCAAAAATGGCAGCTTTTAAATTGAGAGTGTCAAAGGTGGTCTCTGGCAAAAGTAAGTCAACCCCGCCGATTACTAACGAATCTATTTGTTGATAGTAAGAAGAAACAAGTTGATCGAATGTAACATTCCGAAGAGCCGGGTCATTAACATCAGGGGATAGAGAGGCTGTACGGTTAGTGGGACCAATTGCACCAGCAACAAAACGAGGACGACTCGGATCTTTTATCATTGCCGCATCTGCCGCCTCTCTTGCCAAACGGGCAGCACTGATATTAAGTTCGGGCACGATTTCTTCCAAATTATAATCGGCCATGGAAATTGTGGTGGCACTAAAAGTATTCGTTTCCACAATATCACTTCCCGCATCAAAATAAGATTGATGGATGTTACGAATGATATCGGGTCTTGTGAGACAAAGAAGGTCGTTGTTACCCTTTAGTTCTTTGGCATGATTCTTAAAATGTTCACCTCGGAAGTCTTCTTCCTCCAGTTTTTCCTGCTGAATCATAGTCCCCATGGCTCCATCCATGATCACGATTCTTTCTTTCAAAAGATTTTGTAGGTCCTGTTCGGTAGGTCGGCTTAAAGAGAAGTTTTTCATTTCGTATCAACGCATCATGATATCTTGATGCGTTATTTGCAAACCGAAAGAGTATTTCTTAGCGGAAAGATTATTTCATTTGGTTGTAAATTTCTTTGCTTCTTTGTAAAGAATCGTATACAACAAAACATTCGGGATGTAGCGTAGTCTGGTTAGCGCGCCTGCTTTGGGAGCAGGAGGCCGAGAGTTCGAATCTCTCCATCCCGACCATTTTCTTTTGTAAATCTCACAGGAAGCCTAAATTAAAGTTACTACCTGTGCAGTGAATCGAATCGTAAAGTTATTGACCCAGTAATTTAAATTTTGATTACTTTCCATACGGAAAATATTCCATTTAATTGTTAACTTTATTCTATCAATGAAACCTAATTTAATAATGGGCGAAGACAAAGATCAGAATATTATAGAGCATTACCGATTGTCATCCCATCCTGAAGGGGGATGGTTTAGAAGAACTTACAGTTCCTCTACTAATGTATTTCTCGATCGAGGGGAAAGATTGTGTGGAAGTTCAATCTACTATTTTCTAAAGCAGGGGGAGCATTCATGCCTCCATTCTTTGAAATCGGATGAGATTTGGTATTTTCATTTTGGTTCATCAGTTAGAATCCATCTATTTTCAACTTCAGAATATCATAGTGTAGATCTCGGTCACGACTGGCAATGCGGCGAGGTCGCTCAATTCCCAATACCAGCTGGCGTTGTATTTGGGGCGGAACTACTCCAGCAAAAGGGAGCGTTAATGAGCTGCTCGGTCTGTCCAGGATTTGCAATTGATGATTTTAAATGGGCATCTATTGATGAACTTTTAGTAGAATTTCCTGAACAAGCTGAAATTATTCGCCGCCTGCAACCTGACTTTACTCCGGAAGGTAATTTATGATAGTAAAGGAAGAACATCGAATGGGGCAGGATCGAATTTTGTGCTGTGTTATTCCACAATATCAAAATTGGATAGATTCTATTTTAAATGAGTTAAATAGAGGGAAAAATAGTTTTAAATATTCACACCCAATCGGTGGACGATGGGAAAACTCGTACCTCAGTATTAACGATATTCCTTCGGTACGTTTGCCAATGAGGTTGGCCAGAGAAATAATAAAAGAAAAGTGGCAGAAACCGACTGTCGCACTCTACGAGGCTCCCCATCATTTAAAAAACGCAAACCCACCTTTTTGGTTCAATATTGCCAAGTGTAATGAAATCACTGGAGTTCATGATCATGCCCAATTAGCTTCTTTTTCTGGAGTTGTTTATTTGCAGAGTAATTCTTTATCTGGTCACTTGTATTTCCCTCAATCGGGAGGAGATGAAATTTCGATTGTTCCCGAGGTTGGAAAGATGGTTTTATTCCCCTCCCATGTAAGGCATGGAGTACACCTCAATAAGTCGGAAGACGAAAGAATATCGCTCGCCTTTAACCTCTATCCTTTTCCTCTTCCGAGCGAGGAATGGTAGGCATTTCTTTGATATATTATATTTTTAAAAATAAAAGTAATATCTTTTTCGATTTACATTGTTATTTTTTGTTGCGATCACAATTATTAAACAAGTTTTAAACCAGTTAAAAATTTTAATTTCCTAGCTATTGTCCATTATGATTCAGCCAACTGACTCTTTTGAAGAAATTGATTCCGCCGTTGTCCGGTTTGCCGGAGATTCTGGAGATGGAATGCAAACCGTGGGGGAGCGTTTTACAGATAGTAGTGCATTCGCCGGTAATGATATTGCGACTCTTCCTGACTTCCCTGCTGAGATTAGAGCCCCTGCCGGCACCCTCGCTGGA
>JABGUO010000335.1 GCA_018646565.1 Opitutia bacterium
AACAATGCACCAATTCCTAGCACTAAGCAGAATGGGGATGTTGCCCAATTTCGACAGACTTTGGCTAGTTTATCAAGGCAGTTGGAATTAGATCGTCTTGCATTTTTACATAAATCTCTTCAAGACTCGGGAGAAGAACTACCTAGTCTTGCCGATATTGCATCCGATATTACTGGTAACAGACCCATGAAACCCAGTGGCGACCTAGATCAATACGGGAAACGCCCTGCAGCAAGGTTGGAAGGTTGGCTCTCCGGTTTGTCATTTGGAGTAAGTAAGCGGGCAAAGAAATTTTCTAAGTAGTATCAATTAGATATAGACTTCATTGAGTGAAGCAATGAAGCCTAAAACGAATATTGCAGTAGATTTCTCAATTATTATTCCCGCCTATAATGAACAAAATTATATCGGTGCAGTTCTAGATAGACTCTCCAATGCGATTGCTGAAATAAAAAATCTTACGGGAGAAGTTATCGTGGTAGATAATAACTGTTCCGATCAAACTGCAATTTTAGCAAAAGAAAAAGGGGCAAGAGTCGTTTTTGAACCGATTAATCAAATCTCCAGAGCACGAAATGCAGGAGCATGTGTTGCTAGGGGAAAATACTTATTTTTTGTCGATGCGGATACCCAGATCTCAAACGAATTACTTTTGTTATCTCTACAAAGGCTAGAAGGTGGGGAATGTGGAGGAGGAGGTTCCACGGTTGTATTTGATTCGAACCAAAATCAATTCTTTTTTGGTTCTTTTATGCCTTATTTCTGGTCTTGGATATCGAAGACTTTTAAATTGGCCGCGGGTAGTTTTATTTTTTGTGATAAAAAAACTTTTTTTGAAGCAGGCTGTTTTTCTGAAAAATTGTTTGCAGGGGAAGAAATATTATTTTCGATCAATTACAAAAAGTGTTGTCAGAAAAAAGGTCTAACCTTTGAAATTGTAGAAGATTTTCCAGTCGTTACTTCCTCTAGAAAGCTGGACTGGTTTAATCCCTTGCAAATTTTAATTACGATCTTGATCCCTCTTTTCTTTCCTTGGGTCCTACGCTCGAAAAAGTTTTGTAGTTTTTGGTATCGAAGACCGGTTAATTAGTTCGAATGTTCTAATCGCATGGATAGCGCAAATCCCACCTTTGTCGAATTTTGTCTAAGGTCGAAATAATGGAAAGGCTTTCCTGTAAGGGCATAATCGGACTTTCTTTTTTTCCATCTAATAGTAATTGGCTAAAGTGTTCTATTTCATAATTGAACCCATTTCCTATAAATGGAGATTCAATTTTTCGAACCTTACCCGTTTTCCATTCTGTAATAGTCATAACCTGCGGTTTCCAACATTGTTTGTGAATTCGAATACTCCCCTCGGTACCTGAAATAAAAGCTTCCTGTCTAGTGTCTGCTTGAATTGATGAATGTAGCAGTGCCATACTACCGTTTGGATATTTGAAAATCATTGACGCTTGTTCATCAACTCCGGTCCTTCCCTTGGTGCATTCAGTAACAAACGAGTCGGGAGTCCCGTTAATCATGAAAGACAGGGAAATTGGATAGATTCCAACATCCAGGAGAGATCCACCCGCAAGGTCGGGGTTAAATAAACGACCTACTGGATCGATATTCTCTGGCCTAAAGCCAAAATCAGCCTGGATTGTTCTCACTTCTCCAATTTCTTTATTTTTCAGGATATCTCGAACTTTTTCCATTAGGGGAGGGAACCTTGACCACATTCCCTCCATTAATAGAACATTTTTTTCTTTTGATTTTTGAATCATAAGCTCAACTTGGTGAGCATTTACCGCAATTGGCTTTTCACATAGTACTCCTTTGCCATTTTCCAGACAAAGCAGGGTATTACTGACATGCTCTGTATGGGGAGTAGCAATATAAATGGCATCAACAGATTTATTTTCTGCTAATTCTTGGTAGGAGCAGCATGGAAGCGGAATTTTCCATTCGTGAGCAAACATTTCAGCAGATTCCTTCGTCCTCGAACCTATTGCGTGGAG
>JABGUO010000041.1 GCA_018646565.1 Opitutia bacterium
CCGTATTTTCCACCTTGCTAGGATGCCCTCCTAGCAGTGGGAGGAAAGTTAAAAGGAAATATTATTTAGATGTTGCCCAGCGTACACCGTTGCTAATCAGGTCTAAGAACTCCTTGGTTGATACGGTCTCGTTGTGGTGACCAATAGTGGTTCCAAATACCTTTCCCTCCCCATATTTGTTAACCCAAATACAAGGCTGGGGTTGAGCCGGCTTGTGCTTGGGTCCATTGTCTCCATGGGCAAGCACAGTCGCACTCTCGGCGACTCCCAGCACAAAATAGAGCTCTCCCTTCGGAGTGCGCCATTGATCAGGCATATTTTTAACCGCAGGATGGTTTGCATGCTCTGAAACTTTGGTGACATCAAAAGGAACATGCGGACCATGCCCATGGGAGTGCACTCCCATTAATTTGTTCCAACTCTTCTCCAAAGGCTTTTGGTCTTTTATAAAAATATGATAAGAATGCATCGCACAGTGCATAGCGATGGCAGGAACCCCTTCTTCATGGACTTTCACAATTGAATCGATGAATGCCTTGTCGTCCTCACGTGCAAAGCAGTGGTTGTAAAAAACAAAATCAAAGCCATCAGCCCAACCCTCCTTACTTAACTTGGATTTGCTCTCGCGTGGATCCATGTCAAACATCACCGTCCATTTTACCGGTAAGCGTTGGCTAATCCCTTCCATGATAACATTTTGTTGGAAGCCATAGTCATGATGTCCCCCCCCAGTTACAAGCAGCCCCTTGAGAGGCTTACCTGAATGATCGTCCGCCCAAAGACCGATGAACGAGGAGAGGAGAAGAATGGTCAGGAATGATGATACTTTCATAAAATTAAAATAGCTAAAGAATTTATTATTGCTTGGTTACCCAGCGCACGGCATTACCCAAAAGGTCTAGGTATTCCTTGGTGGAAACCGTCGAGTTATGATGACCTATCGTGGTGGAAAAAATTCTTCCCTTCCCGTGCTGGTTTACCCAGATACACGCCTGTGGCTCAAGCGGCCTTGTGGTATTACCGTTGTCACCATAGGCGAGAACTGTGGTTCCAGGATAGATCTCTTGTACATTATAAAGCTCGCCCTCCGGCGTACGCCATCCATCCGGTAAATCCTTAATCACTGCGTGACCCGAATTTTCCTTCACAATGTTAACAGTAATCGACTTTTTGGGGCCATGTCCCTTTGAGCTTGCACCAAGCATTTTCGGCCATGCCTTGATTTCTCCTTCTTTCACTGGAACATTCCAATGGTAGGAATGCATCGCACAATGAAGGGCCAAAGCGGGCTTGCCTGCTTCGTGGACAGCGGTGACCGACTCGATAAAGGCCACATCCTTTTCATGGGCATAGCAATGGTCGTAAACAATATAATCAAATGAATCCGCCCAACCCGTTTGGTTGAGAAAAGCCTTGGACTTCTTCTCGTCCATTTCGTGAAATACTTCCCACTTGGTCGGCACTCTGGCATTGATTCCCTCAATGATAATATTCTTTTGCTGCCCATAATCATGACAACATCCGCCAGTAAAAAATAGAGCCTTTAATGCCTGCTTCGTAGAGCCAGCTGCTTTCTTTTTTTCCATGTCCACAACCCAGATATTACGATATCGCACGGGATTGCCATGGTTCTGGAGGCTCAAAGGCCCCTTATCGCTATGCACCTTGTATGGGCGGACCGCGTGAGGACCAGCCCATCCCGTTCCACCAGTCAGTTCGACATCATCATGGATTAAATGCCCGTTATGGACCACGCGGAACTTAGCCCGTCGGATAACCTTGCCCTGCTCATCGAAAAGCGGACGGGTAAAAGTAATATCGTAAGTCTGCCACTGACCGGGAGCCCGGGAGGCATTGACCATAGGCTTGGCCCGGCCGTAAAGTGCACCACACTGACCATCGGGATAAGTGGAATTTGCATTTCCCCCAAAAGAATTAAGGACTTGAATCTCATATTTCCCCATGAGGAATACCCCACTATTCCCACTCGCCTGACCAGTTCCTTTGGAAGGTGCGGGCGTGGCAAATTCTAGGTACAAACGACAGGAACCGAACTCCTGCTTGGATCGAATGGATCCACTCCGAGGAACCGCAACCAAAGCTCCATCCTCGAATTTCCACTTGGTGGGAGACCCATTCATCGCAGTCCAATTGGACATTAAACTCTCGGTTCCGTCAAAAAGAAAGATCGCACTTTGGGGTGGCTTACCGGCTTGAACCTTGTAGGGCTTAGGCTCAACCACTGGAGGAAAAGTTACTTTTTCCGGGTCAGCCTCATGTACCTTGACCCCATCAATAAACATGTAATTTATCTTCTCCCCATTCTCCTCACGTATCTCGGTACGAACTTCCGGGACTTTTGAAAATACTTGAGTGGCAAAGAAAGTAGCCAGTATAAATTTTATGTAATTAAACAGATTTATCATGATTCCATCATGACAAATAAACTTAGTCTGGGGCAATCATTTAGAATGATAATGTGCGAAAATATTGTGACGTATTTCTTATGACGAATCTGAGTTAATAAACTGGAAAAGCCTAAATTTCCCAGAAGTTGCCATAAGTTTCAACTGATCCAATTGGGCTTCGTACTTAGGCAGCATGATCTCATCGGTCCAAAAATATTTTGCCTGATAATCCTTTCTGATTCTTGCAACTGTCTCCCAGTTCATTCCTTCGCCACTAACCCAAGACCTTGCATGAATGTAAGGAAATCCATGCCAGTAAATGCCCTCCATGCCACCATCTAAAGAACGGGCAGCCCCAATTACTAATCCTCTCTCAAGCTCCTTCATTTTATCCACCAAACCTATCATTTCTTGGTAATTCTTGTTGTGGACGAGATCAAAAGTGTAATATCGCGAAGCTGAACCAGTAACCGATAATGAAAGTAACCAAGAAGAGCCAAACCACAGGAAAATTGATCCAACAATTATCCTTTTCCATTTCAGTCCTATTTTACTTTCTTGGAAGAAGTGGTAAGTGCCAATACAAATGAATATAATCGCCAAAGGAAGTAAGGATGCTAAAAACCTGCTCTTAAATCCTGGCCATAAAAGAATAGGCACAAGATAAGTGCTTGTAAAAATAAGAACTACTAGGGGTCCGTGAATCCTTTGTTTTAAAGTTAAGAAAACACCAATTACGGCCAAAATAATCCCTGGCAGACTCAACTCAAAAACAAGAAAGATGATAAATTTTCTCCACACCGTAAGACAATTCACAAAATACCGGATTAAATCGGAGGAAGACCAACTACTATCTATTCTCCAAAAAACCCCACCCGCATCGTTCGATAAGCTCAGCTTCCCGAAAACACCTCCGAAAAAAACCCCGTTAAGGCTATGAGTTGGAGAACCAAAATGCTCCAACCGAAATAAAATCGTAGGTAAAACGGCAACAATGTAGCCAAGGAGAACAAAAGAAACCGCCCAAGATCTTTTCGCTAAACCTTGATTGTAAATAATGGTACTTAGAACAGCACCAGCAATGACGAGAATAAACGCACCATGCGTACAAAATGCCAGACCACAACATAACCCTGATAGAATAAGGTTCACCTTGCTTTTATATCTGTCCCGAATGAGAAGCCATAATGTAGCCAAGGTAAAAACCGTGCCTAGGGTATATTGACTTCCATTCCCTGCAAAATCGATAAGCATGGGAGAAAGGGAAACTAAGGAGACGCCCAAAATAACAATTTGGCCTGCCAATGCACTCAGAATTTTAAAACAGAGAAAAACCAGCATACATTGTGAAAAGAGGCTCAGGCACTGAAGAACTAAGTAGGTGTTGTTGGTTCCACAAATCTTTGCTCCAAGCCCGGCCATAAAAGACCAGAGTGGAGGATGTTGGGACTGAGGGGTCTTTAAATCTCCCCAAGTAGTATTAGGAGAGTAATCCCACTTCATAGGATAATTCAATTCACCACTTTCAGCATATTCTCGGGCTGTCAGGGCAAATAAATTAACATCTCCAAGCAATCGGTCATTCCACCATAGCGAAGCAACTCGTAGAAGTATACCTACTGTTAAAATTCCCCAAAACCATAGAGGATAGCCATAATAAATTTGGGTAAACTTTCTCCTCATAAAAACAAACAGGAGAATGAAAGTTCTAGCTCAATAATACGGTTGCAAAAAGAAATAGACCACCGGGCCAGTGACAGCCACATAGAGCCAGACTGGAAATACACGCTTGGCCAGCTTACGGTGTTTGGAGAACTGGTTGGTGAAGGCTTGTACAAAAGTGAGCAAAATGAATGGAAAGCTCAGTGCAGCTAAGCCAATATGAGAAATCAAAATGAATAAATAATAGGTTCTGGTTCCACTGACTGCTTCTCTTTCAGCCGTACTTAATAACCCGTCTTGGTTGGCGTCACCAAACAAGGTAGCTGGGGTGGTTATATGATAGGCCACATAGGAGAGCAGGAAAATAAAAGAACAGGCAAAAGCAGCATAGATCATTTTGCGGTGCACGGTTACTTTTCCCAGCTTGATCGCCCAGAGTGCAAGCAGCAAAAAGACAGCGGCAGCTGAATTGAGTAGAGCATGAAAGCCCGGCAGATAACTTAATTCAAATCCATCGGGAAGTGGGATTTTAATCTTCTGCATCATAACCACCAAACCAAGTACAGCGGCTGATACCACCCATGCCAAACCGTTCAATTTTTTTGCCAACACTTCATCACCCGAACGGGCACGAAATTCTTCGATCTCACTCATAATTTATACTCTAACTAAACATCTCTAAAAGGAAAGCTCAACAGAGAGGAGAGTAGGTCAAAGGATCTCTAGGCAAAAGAGGAAAACCAGGATAAGGAGATCGAGCCTGAGCCATTAATTGACCTATCTCCTGCACCAGTTTGGGGAACTTTGAATCGACATTATTTTGCTCTCCCATGTCCTTACATAAGTCATACAACTCGATACACTCATTGGAACATCTTACGTTGAGTTGAAATACCTTTCCACTTCCCCATTCGGATTGCCTACTGCCCTCCTTGTTCATGAAATTCCCAGTGTAAATACTCACGGCTTGGTTGCTTTTCTCTTTCGCCTAGCAGGTTGAGAGAAAAGGAAAAGTAAGGGTGACCTAACGTACTTTCATCACTCCACGCATTATAAAGTGATGACCAGGAAAAGTGCATACATATTGATAGTCACCAGCCTTTGCCGGTGCGGTGAACTGTATAACTTCTTCGCCCTTATGGTCGATCAACTTACTCGCCCAAAGAATTTCCTTATTTTCTGGCACAAAGGCTACATCAAATCCACCGGCGCCCAAGTTAATCGCTGCCTGTCCAACCTCGTCTGCCTTGCCAGGATTAACCATCACCAGGTTGTGTGGCATAAAGTCTGGATTGGCAAAAATAAGCTTAACTGCCTTACCTGCCTTAACCGTAAATTCGGCAAGGTCATACTTCATTTTTTCGGGGATAGTTCCGATGCGAACGGTAGTTAAATCGGATGTGTCAGAAAGAACGCCTGACTTGGCCACCACTTCGATATGCTCTTCCTCAATTTCGTCAACCTCCTTGGCGGGATTGGCATTGTACCAATGGTGCTGCACGGTTAGGGCGGCCACCCGGGCATGCGGATGGGGAGACTTGAGCAGTTGATTGAGCAAGCGTCCGTTCCGATAATTATGCTGCTGGTGCACCCAAAGAGCTTCGAGCAAATGGTGGGCATCCTCCTTTTTATTCGGGTCAAATTGCTTCATCCATTGTTGTGCGACCTTGATTACAGTCGAAGAATCACGTTCGCTTAATTCAACTCGTGTACGATGGCGTACGCTGTCCACAGGATGCATCAAATTGGCAAGAAGCTTCTCGATGGGTTCCCCATCGATTTTGACCGCTTTCTGGAGTGGCTTCTTTTTGTAGGTGAAACGATAAATTCGACCATGCTTTTCATCGCGATTAGGGTCTCTTACATTGTGCTGCATATGCCCGATTATGACATTCTGCCAATCGGACACATAGAGGGCTCCATCCTCTCCGAAAATCGCATCGGTCGGTCTAAAGTTTTTATCCCCGCTAAGCATAAAGCCAACTGATTCCTCTTGTATTTGGGAACCACTGGCCAAATCCTTGATTACACTCAGTTTTTGTCCATTGGGAGTGCCCCAAACTTCACCAAATTTGGATTTTGAACTAACCTGTTTTCCATTCTCCCATTTGCCTGATTTTTTGCTCATCGAAAAGTCGCCATCCCGATGAAGCTTGTACTGCTTAATCCCAAGAAATCCGATGGTGTTACAGATTAGGAAATCGCCCTGCATAGAATCAGGGAAGTTATCACTTGAAACAACTTCGCATGCGGGAACTGGGCGTACTTCCTTAGCAAGCAGTGAACGCATCTTCCATGAATTCTCATGAGGGTAAACCTGGTAGGCACGCCCTCCGGTTCCATCAGTTGCGTAATGGTAGCCCCAGTAGTCAAAAGCAATGCCATGCGGGTTTGGGCTGTTACTACCATGAAAGGCGATGGTGTGCCTACGTGGGTCAAATCGATACATCGCGGAGGCAGTAGTCTTAAGACTTGGCCCCCAAGGATGTTCATGGTTGTGCTGAAGAAAGACACCGCTTTGCCAATAAATTCCACCATCAGGGCCATAAATTAAGTTATTTGCTGCGTGATGTGTATCCGATGTACCCAGACCCTGCAAAATAACATACCGCACATCTGCTTTATCATCTCCATCCGTGTCTTTTAAGAAAAGTAAGTCAGGACCCGAAGTAACCAATACTCCTCCGTTCCAAAACTCAAAACCTACCGGGTTGTGAACTTTGGCAAACTCAATGACCCGGTCGGCTTTACCATCCTTGTTATCATCAGGCAAAATAACCAAGGCATCGTTCATCGGCTTCATGGGTTCCCACATCGGATAAGTGGGCCAGACCGCGGCCCAAAGCCGCCCCTTGGCGTCGACTTGCATTTGCACAGGATTGATGAGTTCAGGAAACTGCTTCTCATCAGCAAATAGATTAACCTCAAAATCATTTCTCACCGTTAACCGCTTTAAGCTTTCCACCGGGCTCAGGTATTTGGTGGAACCCTCCTTGATGGCACTCGAACTGATACTTCCACCACCCACATTGGAAACGACCTTTACGGGTGCAGGCACACTGGAGTCATCCACCTTGCTCGTTGTACCTTTGGTCATCCTCCAAATGTGCTGATCTCGATTGGCAGTCATTATATCAAGCATCCTGAGTTCATGCTGTAAAACTACTGAGTTGGCCTGATCATCGACAAACCGAAGTTTAGAACGCCCCCCCCAAATGTCGTTGCCATCCGTGGCACGATAACGATTAAACCAGTGCCAGTTTTTATCAATCACAGCTTGGCGGAGAGTTTCCAAGGAAGCTTTTGCCTCAACCTCTTTTTTAAGAAGTGCCCCAGCGATGATCTCTGCAAGCAATCGGTTACCCTCCTCATTCAAGTGAGCCCCGTTAATCGTTAGTGGTTGAGTAGTCTTTTGGAAAAGGGACAAGGTTGGATTGTAAAGATCGACAAATTCAACTCCAGAAACTTTCGCGGCGTCCTCGGTGATTTTTGTGTAGAGTGCGAGATTCCTGTTTTGAAGTTTTCCACGAGGAAGGTTTCGGTCCTTTAAATTCTGAAAGGCGATCGGGCTGAATAAGATGATCCGAGGAAAGCTCTCTCCATTTGCTTTGGAACCACGAATGTTTTTAACAAAGTTAATCAGTTCCTGTTTGTATCGGCTCCCACCTTTTTCGCCCTCAAAAGATTCATTATAACCAAACATGGCAAAGACCGCATCCGCCTTTACATGGCGAAGGTAATCATTCATTTCCAAGAATCCCTTACTGCGGGGATAACTATTGGGGCGGTCACCAGATAGGCTCATATTACGGAAGTTCACTTCATGATCTTTAAGCTCGCTTTGCAGCAGCGTCTCAGTCCACCCATCATGTTGCATCCTGTCCGCTAACCCATTTCCAAGTATGGCAATCTTGTCTCCTTTTTTAAAAGCAAATGGAAGAATATCTTTGTAATCAGCAGGTACATTGACTTGGTATGGCACGGGCTTGTAAGCAACTGGCTCTGATTTTCCTTCATAGAGAAAAAAATCGATTACAGTCCTAAACCTCAGAGTAAATTTGGTTCGCTCGGCACCCCTGGTTTTTCCGCTCTTATAAATTTGTTTCCGATTGGCATCCAATAATTGGATGGTAAATCCATCCAATCTCGATTCAAAGCCCTTCCTATTCCATACTTCCACCTCATCGACTTTATATTCCTTACCTAGATCAATTTCCCACCAAGGATTAACGGAACCAAATCCATCGGTGTGGGTTTGCCCACCTTTATTATAATCTGGATTTTTATTACCATCAATTGCTCGCGATGCGACGCCACCTGCACCCGTACTGGATTGGGTAGCCTTACCCATAGGGGCGACATTTTTACCTCCACTTATAATTTCAACTTCGTTTAGAGTGAGTACTTTATTGTCTTTCGGTATTTCAATCCGAAGAAATCGTGCCCCCTTTCGCACATTCTGGTTTTTCGCAGTGACGGACTCGACCTTTTGAACAACAGCCTTCGGATCGGCCGGAATCGGCCCAGTTAAATCAGCATACATCGAAGGCTTCACCCCCTTTACTTCTCCCCTAACCTGAAATTTGCTGGGATTAAATGACCCGACAAATTCAATTTTTGAATCAGGCTTAATCTTATCCTCCAAGCCAACC
>JABGUO010000336.1 GCA_018646565.1 Opitutia bacterium
CAAAAGGGGAGGAGAAGAAAGATGGTGATAAAAAATTTCATTGCTACTAGCAGACTATTTGTTGGATTTCTTAAATTGCAAATTTCGTTCATGGGGTGCTTCTCTCCGGTCTTTATCAACCAGTGTCTGATTAAGAATTTTTCCCAGACGGGCCGGTTGATGTGAGGATTTAGCAAGAACGATTAGATCCTGAAGTATCTTTCCTTCCTTATCAGCCAGATTCATTTGCTCTTCAATATCAGTCGACAAATCATAAAGTTCCCAGTTTCCTTTCTTGTTTCGGTAAGCTTTCCATTCATCTTTACGAACCGCCTGATGTTTTTGGTATTCCCAGTACATATGAGAATGTTTTGTCTGTTTTCCGTTGGAGAGAAGAGTGGGCAAAAAAGAGATACCATCCGTTTTTGGGCATTTCGAATCGGTAAGTTCTGCAAGGGTAGGCATCACATCCGGGTGGTAAAATAAATGATCAGATACCGTGCCCGATTTAATTTTCCCGGGCCACCGAACGAGATATGGAATTTTTAAACCGCCCTCATAGAGAGAGCCTTTCCCTGCACGGAATCTTTTCCCAGTCTTCGGGTCTAGGTTGGGAGCAAAAAAGCCATGGGGCCGATCTTCCGTGGCAAAGTAAGCCTGCCCACCGTTGTCTCCACTGAGGAAGAAAATGGTATTCTCATCTAAATTCAGTTTTTTCAATAATTTGATTATTTCTCCAAGTTGTCGATCCACCATATGCATGAATGCAGCATAGACTTTTGCATCCTCGTTGGTGCGCTGTCCGGCAGTCCATGGTTTGTTTTTGAAGAGTTTCCATGATGGATCATCCTTGTCGATACCCCATAATCCATGAGGAGGCGTCCAGGGAAGGTAGCAGAAAAAAGGTTCATCTTTGTTTTTTTGAATGAATGCGATTGATTCCTTAAAGATTTCCAACTGGGCATGAGTCTTTCCCTCATAAAAGCTCTTCCCTGAATTACCGGGCAAAGGAACTTCCTCACTGTTTCTGATTAAGTAACTAGGATAAAATGTATGTGCATGCACCTGATCATAGTATCCGAAAAATACATCAAAATCATGCTTCTCTGGAACGCCGGTCGTTCCGCGTCCGCCAATTCCCCATTTCCCGAATCCACCCGTGGCATATCCTTTGGTTTTGAGCATGCTTGCCAGAGTCGGTTCATCTGCTCGGATGGGGGAGTGTCCGTTGTTTCCCCGCATGGACATGTTTCCGGCATGCAGACCCGTGAGTAAGGAGCAACGGGTGGGACCGCAAACAGGAGCACCAGCGTAAGCGTTGGTGAAGCGCATGCCCTCCGATGCAAATTGGTCAATACTCGGGGTGATTAGGTCTTCGCTCCCCATATGCCCGGATTCAAAATATCCCCACTCGTCGAGCATGAGATAGATTATGTTGGGCTTACTTTTCCCGGAGGTATGAATTGTCTGGATAATAGAAAACAAGATCCAAGCGGAGAATAACGAAATGGATTTCATCTTACTTGATTATTTTTATCTGGAGGGAAATTTCTTGACCCGTTTGATCTTTTCATTCCACTTTAGTTTGCGGTCAAAGAGTATACCGAATTTCTGATAATCATTGTATGATACCGCTTGCTTTTTCCAGTTTTTCAATTGCTGGTCATAAAGTTTTTGCATCTTCTCAAAGCGTTTAAGATCATTTGAGTCATTAGCTAGGTTGGAAAGTTCTAATGGATCTTTTTCCAAATCGTACAGTTCTTCGGTTACTTCAAATCCTTCCGATGCATATCCCCAATAAAGATACTTTATTTTTTCCGTCACCACTCCAAGGCAATGAGTGGGTGCATTTCCCCAAACATTGATCAAGGGAAGAGATTTATGCAGAGAAGATTTTGGATTATCATAGACTGTCATTAAATCCTTTCCATCCATATTTCCAGGGACAGGTAAACCCGCTAACTTGAGAATCGTGGGGGCGAAATCAACATTTCCGGTAAGTGCAGAAGACCTAAGCTTTTTTCCTGAATTTTGATGGCGAGGGTCATAGATCACCAGAGGAACACGGCTTGATTCCTCGTAAGGTAAAACTTTAGAGCCATATCCATGAGAACCACAGAAGAAACCATTGTCAGATGTGTAGATGATTACGGTATTTTTATGTGTTCCACTTTCCTTCAAGGCTTTCCTAATCATGCCCACTGCAACATCAATTGCATAGATTTGTTGATGGTAGGTTGCCATGACCTCATCGTATTTGTCTGAATAATTCCATGAATGAAAGCGTTCGAATTGACGGTCCTGTTTACTTTGCTTGGAAAAATGCTCTCCGTATTTCCTCCCATAATTAGCTGGTTTACGAAAAGTTTTTTCCGCGTAGACATGATTGTCAATAGGGTCAGGAGTCGCTGGCTTGTGGGGAGCTTTGAAACTGATTGACAGACAGAATGGCTTATCTTTCGTCGCAGATTCGAGAATGAAGTCTCTGCCAAAAGCACCATAAGAACGGGTGGAGTGAGGATAGTCTTTTGCATAATGCTTCATTGATGCATTCTTTGCCGTGGAATAATTAGTCTGCCCCGGTCCACCTCCCCACTTATCGAAATCTTTCTCGGGTAAGGGTAGTCTTTTCCCATTGGGTTCTTCCCGAAGATCAAACCCAAACTTTCCGGCAAAGGCGGTTCGATATCCATGCTTACGTAACATTACCGGGTAGGTTTTTTCCCAGGTTTTATGTAACATGTCACCATGACTGAAATTGGTGCCATGTTTGTATTCAAACATACCCGTCATGACTGAGGCACGGGAAGCCATGCAAATGGCTGTCGTATCGTAATGTCGGTCGAACACCATACCGTCATCAGCTAGGCGGTCGAGTTCAGGACTCTTTACATCTTTGTTCCCGTAGCAACCAAGAGAGTAGGTACTCTGGTCATCGGATAACAGAAAAATGATATTTGGTTTTTTTTGTTCTTCCGCACTAAAGAGTACGAACGGGAATAGGCATAATTTTAAATTAACCAATTTATACAAAAATTTAAACATGGGGTTGTAGGGTTTGAACTAAAATAGGGGTTCCTGCCCCAAGGCAATCAAATCGCACCAGATAACCCAACTAAAAAGAATCCTAAAAGCTAAAAATGTAAGTTAAGGTATCACCTTAACTTTGGGGAAGAAATTATGAAATGAGAATTAAATCTGGGGTCTATTCTGATCGTCCCGTGAAGCTTGTTTCACTTGACGCACCACTTCACCAACCGAGTTTACCACATCACCAAAATCCGTATCTCCACGCCTTTTATGGTTAAAAGGAACACCGATTACTTCTGAAAGTCTTTGTCCAATATTCATTACTGCGTTGTTTTGCGAGAAGCGGCTCATATTTACCCCGTTTACAGCGATATTCGAAGATGATCCAGGGGTCAAATTGAGGGCTTCCTGATATCCATTATGGAAATTGAAAATTAGAACATA
>JABGUO010000004.1 GCA_018646565.1 Opitutia bacterium
CGGTATCTACCCTCACCTCACCACCTACTCACAAAGCCGCAAAGACGGAAAGTTTTTTAAAGACGGACATCAGGAGTGTGGGATTGGTGGAATCATTCCTTGGGCCGATCAATTATGGATGATCACTTATGCACCTCATAAGCCGAGAGGGTCGGATCATAAGCTTTACTCGATCGATCAAAATATGACCATGACTATCCATTCTGAAAGTGTGGGTGGTACTCCGGCAGCCCGTATGATTCACGAGGAATCCAAGCAATTGTTTATTGGACATTATGTGATCGATGCCATGGGAAAAGTCCGTGCGATTAACCCCTCTAAGATGCCTGCCCGGGTTACTGCATTTATGCGGCACCTCAAGGATCCGGAAAACTTTGTGTACCTCTACGATATGGAAAATATGTTCTACGAGGTAAATGTCCATACTCTCGCATTTAAAAAGCTCTTTCATGATCCTATACCCGGATATCACGGTAAGGGCGGTTTCACTTCACAGGGAAAAGTAGTGGTCAGTAATAACGGTGAAGCGATGAGCGGTCATTTGGATAAACCTGAGCTTTGGCAGGTATCCCAAGACTATATAAAACGAGGCTCGGAGGATCGTGGCTGCCTGGCCACTTATGACGGTGAAAAGTGGGAAGTGATTGAACGAAGACAATATACCGAAGTCGTCGGTCCCGAAGGAGTACATCCGACCCAAAACGGCAAGGAGGATCCGGTCTGGGCCATCGGCTGGGATAAACGATCTCTTCGTTTACAGGTGATGGAAAACGGAAAGTTCACCACTTTCCTTCTGCCCAAGGGATGTCTGAATAATGATGCAGCCCATGGCTGGTTTACTGAGTGGCCAAGAATTCGGGATGTTGGGCAAAAGGATTTGCTGATGGATATGCACGGTATGTTCTTTTCGTTCCCCAAAGATTTCACCTCCCAAAATTGTGGCGGCTTGGAACCTATAGGCTCGCATATTCGCTACATTCCAGATTTTTGTTACTGGAATGGAAAAATTGTTCTGGCCACGGATGAAGCAAGTATTCAAGGAAACCCTCTAGTCGGGCAGCCTCAATCCAATTTATGGTTCGGGGATTTTGAGGACCTTAAAAAATGGGGACCACTGAACGCAGCAGGATCGATCTACATGAATGATCGAGTCGAGGAGGATATTCCTTCCGACCCATTCCTCATTAACGGTTTTCCTCAAAAAATGGTTCACTTGGTTTCGGACCGTCCTGTCACTTTTTCTCTGGAGGTAGATTTTCAGGGAAACGGGCAGTTTGAAGAATATAAAAAGATCAAGACAGATGGTTATGAATCCCATATATTTGCTAAGGATTTTAAAGGGCAATGGATTCGGGTAGTGACCGACAAAAGTTGTCAGGTATCCATTTCCTTTCAGTTTTCAGATAATGGCTATCGCAATTCGGCTCAAGAAGATAAGCGGTTCCAATCAATTGCTGATTATGATGAAGGCAACCTTAGCTCTGCCCTACTCTTCCCGAATGCTCATAACCGCCATCTTTCTGTACTCAGTTCAGATGGAAATGCTTACGATTTTGATCATGTATCTTTCAAATTCGATCCTTTAAAAAAGGAATCTGTTGCCAGTAAATGCATAAGTCCTGAAGCCCTCAAGGGATGGGGATCCAAGGCACTTGAAAAAACCCTACGGGAATTCCTCGCTCCCAAAATGGAGTTTTCCGCAGATGAGGCTTCGGTCATTTTAATCAGCCAAGAGAACCGTTCCATTGTGGGAAAAAAGGGAAATCGTACCGTTCTTCGCCTACCCAAAGGACCTTCGGTTTATAACAAGACCCTTTCCTTTGGCCATCCGAGAATGCACAGAGAGGTTGAATCTGAGCGAATGCTCGCCAATATTCACGGGACATTCTATGAAGTTCCATTTTGGATTGTGGGTCAGGCTCCCCTCTACACCAAGATGCGTCCAATCTGCACTCACAACAAGCAAATCTCGGATTTTTCCACTTGGAATGGGTTACTGGTACTGGCAGGACTCAAGCCAAATGCTTTCCTATCCGGCCGCGTATTTAATTCTCCAAACGGTAAAACATCACTTTGGTTTGGTGGAATTGATGATCTGTGGGAGTTCGGTAAGCCTGTAGGAGTTGGCGGCCCCTGGAAAAATACAAAGATTAAAGCAAATGAATCTTCGGATCCCTACCTCATGACCGGATATGATCAAAAAACTTTGATCCTAGAATCAGATAAGGATTGTACGATCACAGCCGAAATTGATATCGACCACTGGACAGGATTTCACCCATACAAAACTTTTTCCCTAAGAGCGGGAAAGAACATGACCTTTCAATTCCCCGATGGATTCGCCGCCCATTGGATTCGTTTCAAATCGGATAAGGAAATCAAATCAACCGCTCAACTCATTTACAAATGACCAATAAGATTACCTTTCTCTGTTTCACATTTTTTGCACTGTCAGTATCAGCAAAGCAAAATGTTGTATTCATCTTAGCTGACGATATGAGTCGGGACACTTGGGGTGCATACGGCGGAAAAGACTGTAAGACTCCAAACATCGATCAATTAGCCATGGATGGAACGCGATTTGATCGAGCCTATTGCACGGTGGCCATGTGTGCACCCTTCAGGCAGGAACTTTACAGTGGCAGATCCCCCTGGCGAACGGGAACCCTACCTAATCATTCCAAATCAGTTTCCAGAACCAAAAGCATTGTTCATTACCTGAAACCCCTCGGTTACCGGGTTGCCCTACTCGGAAAATCTCATGTGGGTCCAAATGAATGCTACCCCTTTGAGCATCTTGGAGACGTAAGTAAGCGAGTGGATGCCAACCCCGAGACCATGGATAAGGCAAAGGCGTTTCTGGATGACTGTAAGAAAAAGGAAAATCCATTTTGTTTATTCATTGGGTCCCATGATTCTCACGCTCCATTCACTACTGGTGATCCCTCAGCGTATGACGCCAAGAAAATTAAGGTACCGACCTATTGGATAGATACACCAGAACTGAGGGAGGTCATGATTCAATACTACGCAGAGATCACTAATTTTGACCGCTTGGTTGGAATGATGCGAAAGGAACTCGAAAAGAGAAATCTATGGGAAAATACCATTTTCATGGTCTGCAGTGAGCAGGGCACACAGCTTCCATTTGCCAAGTGGACTTGCTATGATAACGGCTTACACACCGGCTTGGTCGCTCACTGGCCCAGTCGAGCAAAGCCCGGATCAGTCATAAAAGAACTAATCTCCACTGCTGACATAACACCTAGTTTAGTCAATGAACTGGGAGGCACACTTCAAAAAGGTACCGTTGATGGAAAAAGCTTCCTCAACTTATTAGCAGGCAAGAACGAATCCATTCATCAATATGTATATGGTGCATTTACCAATTGCCGGATCATTGATAACCGCGAGCGAATCTACCCTATCCGCTCAATACGTAATAAAAGATACTCCTTGATCTATAATCCCAATCATCAATCCCTGACCTCAAATGTAACTCTCACTCAGGCGTTAAAGATGATTGAGGATACTGAAATAAAACCCAAAGATCTCAACCCGACTGGTTCCTGGGTGGCAAAGGTAGATAAAAGCAAATTTGAAAAAAAGCTCGTTGCAAAATTACATAACCGCGAAGAATTCGAGCTTTATGACTTACAAAAAGATCCATTTGAAATGGTAAATTTAACAGGTGATTCAAAATACCTTAAGATTCAGAAAAAACTTAAGGATGCCTTACTCGCTAAATTAAAAGCGTTGGGTGACAGTGATCCAATGTCCACTGAGAAGAGATTTGTTTCGACCGACCCCAAAAGAGGTAAGAAGAACTAGTAAGCCTTGATCCAGTCTACCTGTAATTTAAAAGGCCCGTCTTTTTTATCATATATCATAAATTCGATACTACGGATCTTGGAATTAATAAGTGGATGCTCTTCTTTCGATAGCGGTCTCCCCCGCCAACTTACCTCCATTTCATCAAACGGAATCCTTGCCTCCTGCCAACCCTTCGAGTCACTGCCTGTGCTAAAATTACTGCGGTAAGAAACAGACTTCCCTTCCATCCGAGCACCTAATTTGAAGGTACGGCCATCTCCTTTGTAACGAATGTGCAAACCCTCCTTATCACTCAAATTAAAATCTGATGAATTTGTACGGATAGAAGAGAACCCACCACCATTCGTATTGGTAATTCCAGAAAAAATTAATCTCTTCTTCTTGAAAGAAAAACCACCCTCTGAACGGCCACCCATTACATTATCATTCACAGTTATCCAATTCGTAGCAGGATTGTCTTCAGTGAAATCATAAATTAAGTTTTCCATTTCTTTTTGTTTTTTCTTTTTGTTGATAGCTGAAGAGTAGGGTACAAATGCTAGACAAAAAAAGGTAATCAAAAGATAACCGTGTGAGAAACTCATTAATAAGTGGTTCATTATATTAACTTACTCTCAATAAATGTGTAGTCAAGGTAAGCATTCCTACCACACTCTTTCCATGAACATAAATCAGCAAAATGAAAAACATTTAATTGACACTATGTATCTAAGCTAACTTGTGCTACCAAAGTATCGAAACTGGGTATTTGCTGAGTTCTTCCTCATTTGTCAATAGGTACATATCCTCAGTCAAAGCAGTTGCAGCCAGTATCCGATCGATCGCATCGTCGTGATGATAAGGAAGTTCGGCCAGTCGATAGCAATACTCACGGGTCATTCCAATCGATTTGATATTCCAAATTTTCACCTGTTCCTTTACCCATCTCCTTGGCGTAACTGGCATTTCCAAGCTACCATCATTATACTTAAGGGAGAGTTCAAGAACGGATGCATCACTTAAATAAAATTCATTCTTTTGATCTGAAAGAACCTCACTGGCCAATCTACTTAATTTAGATGGCTCAGAAGTCAGCCAAATAAAAGGAAACGTGTCGAGTAGCACCCGCATTAGAAATATACAACAGTATCACCTACGCTACCCGCGATTTCTCTTTTTTCATTAACCTTAATAGGTCTGGAGGTAACTGTTCCGACTTCAGGTCTTTGCTCGTTGGGCAGTTGAGAGCATGGAACTAGGCGGGCAATCGGCTTCTTCCCCCGAGCTAGCACAACTTGCTTTCCATCCTCAACCTGCAAAAGTAATTTAGACAGATTTGTTTTTGCAAAGTGGACGGTGTACATAAAACTAAGCTAATAAAAAAACTAGCTTAGTCAAACTATATTAAGTTTATTTGCTACTAATCTGAGATTACTGGAGGGTTAATACATTAAAATCGGAATTTGGTACCATGTTGTCTTGCTTTTTTTTCTACAGAAGGAGTAATTTTTAGATTATTCGATTTAAACCTAAAGAAAGATGAAAAAAATAGCCTATTCTCAAACCCGCCGTAGTTTTCTGAGCAAATCTGCCACCGGTGCTACCGCAGCATCCATATTACCCCGGCATATTTTAGGGGCACCTTATGTTCCACCTTCTGAAAAATTCGGTACCGCCTTAATAGGTTGTGGCGGAAGGGGTCCGGGTACCTATTCTCAATTATGCAAGGGATTGGATGTTGAACTTGTGGGAGCATGCGATGTGGACACAAATAAAGCCAAGAGATTTTCACTCGCCCGCAGTAAGGGTAAGGCAGAAACATACCAGGATTTTCGTCGCTTGCTCGAAAGAAAGGACCTTGATCTAGTTGCAATTGCGACTCCGCCTCATTGGCATGCAAGTATTTCGATTGCTGCGGCAGAAGCGGGAATGGATGTTCTTTGCGAAAAACCGATGACTCGCTTCGTTGCGGAGGGCAGAGCTGTGGTTAATGCTTTCAAACGTTATGGGCGAGTCTACCAAATTGGTACTTTCGGTAGGTTTAACCGAAGCAACGATAAAGCATCTATCCTCAAACACAAAATTATGTCTAGCGGTCTAATGAAGGACTGCAATGCGGTAAGGATGAAAAAAGGTGGATTGAAAATCAAACAGTGGAGTGGCACGCCCGGAATTGGACCACAAACCATACCCGACACCTTGGATTGGGACCTTTACTGCGGTCCCTCCCCTTGGAAGCCTTACGAAAGCAGACGGACAGGCGGTACGCATCGTGGGTATTGGGACTACGAAGGTGGAGGAATGTGTGACATGGGCCAACATCACTTCGACCCCGAACAATGGACCTATGCCAAGGATCATACCAGTCCCGTAGAAATAACTCCATTTGCCCCACCATCCCATCCTGAGGTCACGGGAATGTGGGCTTGGGTAGAACTTAAGTATGCAGACGGATTCAAATTTGTGATGGAAAGCGGAGAATGGGGCCCATCTTACGACCGCCATCCAGTCCGGGATGTTTCTCTGGATGACCTGTCCAAGGTTGATCAAGACAAGATTAATTCAATGCCTGACCCCGAGCCTTTATTATCATTTGGAGAAGCGGTAAAACAACGCAAACAGGCAGGTGGGCATCCCGAAGCGGCTCACCGGGCAGCCTGCATTCTCCATTTAGCCAATCTGGCCATTCGTCTGGGTAGGAAATTAAAGTACGACCCTGACAAAGAAATCTTTATCAACGACAACGAAGCCAATCGTTTTCTTAATCCACCCATGAGTGCCCCTTGGCGAATCTAATACCCAATAAATACTTAAGATGAATACCAAGGAAATACTAAACGCCTTTCCCCTACCTGAAGGAAAAATTCTTCGTAATATCGACAAAAATGCCTGCGAACGGGCAATCGAACAAATTATCTCAGGAGGGAGGAATAAAACCCGTGAAATAATTGACCTCATTCTCGAACCAGGAAATGGTGATGACATCCGCCCAAGACACGCGATTCACGCCACCGCTATTCGAGTGGGGGGAACCGGAAAGGAGATAGAGAGAAATTCTTTTGCCTCAGCACTCGCAAGTACTCTGAACGACGACCGCCCTAAAGGGGTGAAGGGGTTTATTATTCGCCAACTGCAAATTTGTGGAGGAGCCAAGCAGGCAAATTCTATAGCTCATTTTTTAAACGATTCTGAGGAACATCTCTATGAATACTCAGCACAAGCCCTGGAAGCAATTGGGATCTTAACTGTAGAGCATTTCCGTAAGGCTTACCCTTTGGCAAAAGGAGCTCCACGTCTCACAATTCTGCAAGGACTTGGCGTGCTTCAAGATAAAAAGTCTCGACAATTCTTCCTTTCCGCGATGCAAGATAGCGATAGGGAAATACGACTTGCAGGAATCTGGTGCCTAATGCGAATTTCCTCCGCAAAGGACGCCGAATTGATGCTTTCTCAATCGCGTAAAGAAAAAGGCTGGGGCCGTATTAAAGCGACAGCATATTGTTTTGAACTAGCTGAAAAACTTGCAAAGAATGGTCAAAGCAAAGAAGCAAAAGGCATTTATATTAAAATTAAAAAATCGCATTCTGAAAAACAAGATGCTTATCTTCGTGAATCAGCCGACCGGGGGTTGGCACAATTACAATAAATCTGAATATCTAGCCATGCGCATAATCTTTCTCCTCTTGCTCCCAGTAGCTTTAGTCCAAGCTAAGCCCACTTATTGGAATCAATTTCGCGGCCCGAATGGAGACGGCGACGCTCAAAACTCTCAACTGCCAGTCCAGTTCTCGGAAAGCAAAAACCTGACATGGAAAACGCCTATACCGGGAAAAGCATGGTCCTCCCCTGTTGTAAAAGATGGAAAAGTTTGGATTACAAACGCCGAGGAGGACGGATACAAAATGTGGGCGATTCAATTGGACTGGAAGACCGGCAAGCAGATAAAAAAAGTATTAGTCTTTGAGAACAAAGAACCCCAATTCTGCCATCCTATGAATAGCTATGCGACACCCACTCCTGTAATAGAGGGAGAGATGGTATTTGTTCATTTCGGAACACATGGAACTGCAGCTCTGGATCTAAAAAATGGAATAAAGATTTGGGAACGCAGAGATTTTAAATGTGATCATTTTCGCGGAGCTGCAGCATCTCCAATCACCCACAAAGAAAACCTGATTATACATTTTGACGGGCACGACTTACAATACATCGTCTGCTTGGATCAAAAAACTGGTAAGACCGTTTGGAAAAAAGATCGGGCTTATGACTTTAAGACCGATAACGGAGATCGAAAAAAAGCGTACTGTACGCCCAGTGTTATAACTCATAACGGAAAAGAAGAATTAATAAGCCCCGGTGCAGTAGCCACCGAATCAAGAAATCCAAAAAATGGAGAACTATATTGGACGGTAAGAACCGGAGGAATGAATTCCTCTTCCCGACCCATTTATCGTCATGGCATGGTATATGTGTTTTGTGGAATGGGCTCGATGTCGGTCATAAGACCAGGCGGATTAGGGGATGTGGACAAAACGCACTTAGTTTGGAATCGTCGAAAGGTCGTTCCCAAAAAATCATCTCCCCTTTTGCTTGGAGAATATTTATTTATGGTTTCTGACGAAGGTGTTGCATCCTGTAATAATCCGAAGACTGGGGAGATGTATTGGGCCGAACGACTGGGCGTGAAAGGTCAATGTGCCTCTTCCCCTATCCATGCCAATGGGAAGATCTATTCTTTCTCGAGTGATGGAGATTGTGTTGTCTTTAAACCCGACCCGGCGGGTCTGAAAGTGATAAGTCGTAATAAGTTGGATGAGGGTTGTATGGCATCCCCTGCTGTTGTGGGTAATTCCCTGCTTGTGAGAACCAAGAAAAACTTATATCGATTTGATCAGCTCGATAAAAAATAACTTTTAATTTAATGAAATCAAAGATCCTCCTAACTACATTACTTTTTAACGCTTTGTCCTTATTTGCTAAGGATACATGGAAATCTCAGCCCAATTGGTTAGAGCTTCCCGACAATCGTGATAAAGTGGGAAATATGCATGGTGATATTGCAGTGAGCTCAAATGGTGATGTCTATATAAGCGTGGGAGACCCTAAAGCCGGACTTCAAGTTTATGGAGATAACGGAAAGTGGAAACGAAATGTTCCCAATGCCCCGAGTGACCTACATGGATTCGTAATTAAGAAAGAAGGTAAAAAAGAATTCATATATGGCGTTCGTGTAGGAGGCGGTGAAGTCCTGAAAATGACCCTTCAGGGCAAAACAGTTTTGAAAATTCCCGCTTCTTCGATCCCAGATCAATTTAAGCGTAAAGGAAAGGATGGTAAGCCTTTTGTGCGACTTACGGGAGCGGATGTCGCTGCCAACGGAGATATTTTCCTCACCGATGGATACTCTTCGGATCATATCCATCGGTTTAATCAGACTGGGAAATACCTCAATTCATTTGGCGGTAAAAATGCACCCTACGGTTTTCGTACTCTCCATAAATTGGTAATTGATACAAGGTTTAACCCAGCTCGCATTATCGGAATGGATCGGGCCAACAATCGAGTGGTACATATGAGTTTAGAAGGTAAATTCATGGGGATAGTTGAAGCTGGTCTTTTACTTCCTGCCTGTGTTCATATCCATGGCGATTGGGCAGTGATTGGTGAGTTAAAAGGTCGCGTGACCATTCTTGATAAAAAAGGCGATATTTATGCACAAGTGGGCGGTAATGACAAAAAGGATGAAATCGGAACAAACCGTACCCCTCAATCAAAATGGAGAGAAGGAATTGTAACCGCTCCCCACGGAATTACTTGTAACGTCAAAGGCGATATCTTTGTCGCTGAATGGAACACGACAGGGAGAGTTCACAGATTTAATCTAATTTCTAGATAACATTTCAATGAACTTCCAGATCCAATCTAAAGTAGTATTCCTGTCTCTTATCGTCGGGGTAATTTATACGCTCGGTGGCAAAGAAAACTTATCCGAGAAAAGGGACACACTTTTTAACGGAAAAAATCTCAACGGTTGGAAGATACCTAACGGAAATAAGGATGCAAAATGGTATCAAGCTACAAACGGGGTTCTTAAAATTAAAAGTGGGCCCAAGAAAAAAGGCTCTG
The DNA here is from genome assembly GCA_018646565.1 of Opitutia bacterium. Taxonomy (GTDB): domain Bacteria; phylum Verrucomicrobiota; class Verrucomicrobiia; order Opitutales; family Seribacteraceae; genus Seribacter. The sequence continues at coordinate 9,940 of JABGUO010000004.1, forward strand.
TTCTTTGGACTAAAAAGGAGTATGAAAACTTTGAAGTTAATTTAGAATTTCGTTTTCTTGAAGGAACTATCGATTCAGGCATTCACTTGAGGAATTCGGACCAAATTCAAATTGGTATTTCCGGTTCCTTGAAACGCGATATGACGGGTTCACCCTATATTCCCGGGAAAGGTTATCCAGTGGAAGCCAAAGGCATCGCTAAGCTACTCAAGGCTAAGGATTGGAACCGGATGAAAATTCGTGCAATGGGTCCGAAATATACAGTTTGGTTACAGGGAAAAGAAGTAATGAACTACGAATCGAAATCAGCTAAAAAGGTGGGTCCGATTGGAATCCAGCTCCATGGAAACAAAAATATGAGTATTGATTTCCGAAACCTGATGTTGAAAGAAATTTAATCCTGTGAAGTTCCTGTCCTTACTGTGCTGTTTTTTTTATGCTTCACTTCTTGGGAAAGACAAGCAACCCAACTTCATTATTTTCCTTACTGATGACTTGGGATGGGGAGACTTGGGCTGCTACGGACATCCAATCATCAAGACACCTAACTTGGACAAATTTGCCAAGCAGGGCACCAAATTCACTCAATGCTATTCTGCCGCCTCGGTCTGCTCTCCTTCCCGATCCTCAATCCTGACTGGTAGGACGCCCTATCGGAACGGAGTTTGGCGTTGGATCCCACCGAGGCATCAGGTTCATTTGAGGGAGTCAGAGATTACTATTGCAAGGGTCCTCAAGAAAAAGGGATATGCAACCTGTCATGTGGGAAAATGGCACTTGAATGGTTATTTTAATAGTAATGTACACCCTCAACCAAGCGACCATGGATTCGATCATTGGATGGCGACACAGAACAATGCGGCACCCAGCCACAAAAACCCAAACAATTTTGTACGTAATGGTAAAGAGGTCGGAATATTAGAGGGCTATTCGGCCCCCTTGGTCGTAGAAGAAGGTATTCGATGGTTGAAAGAGATTAAAAACACTCAGAAACCTTTCTTTCTTAATGTATGGACACACGAACCCCATCTGCCCATTGAATCATCACCCGAATTCATGAAACCGTATGAAAACATTTCAGATGAAGGTATTCGGCAGCACCATGGCAATATTACCCAAATCGATCATGCCTTTGGCAATCTAATGAAGGCACTCGACGAACTGGGGTTAACCGATAATACTTTTGTATTCTTCACCTCCGATAACGGACCTGAAGGTAATGGAATCAAAGGGAGAACTCGGGGATCTACAGGTGGATTACGCGAACGCAAGCGCTCTTCGCATGAGGGAGGCATCCGAGTACCCGGGATTGCTCGTTGGCCAGGTAAAATTCCAACAGGTAAGGAAAGTCAAACGCCTATCATTGGATCTGACCTTTTTTCTACAATTCTCGGAATTATGGATATTCCTTTACCCGATGACCGAACCATTGACGGAGCGAACATAATGCCCCTCTTTTCTGGTAGGCCAATTACTCGTAATATTCCCCTCTATTGGAGGAATCATCTTGCTCGAACTGAAATTCATGTAGCTCTTCGTGAAGGTGATTGGAAAATTTTGGCAAATACACAATTGGAGGAATTTAAACTCTACAACATCGCAAAGGATTGGGAGGAAAAAGAAGAATTATCCTCAAAATTCCCCGATAAACTGAAATCAATGAAAAGTATCCTGTTGTCGGTACATAATCAGGTCGAACGAGAAGGTCCAAAAAAATGGTGGGAAAACGAACCTTCACGCAAGCCCAAGAAAAAGAAGAAATAAAAACATGACATGATTCGATCTTGCCCTTTCGCAAGGTTGGAAACTACTTAGCATCATGCCAAGTCAATCCGCAGTCTTACGATTACTTTCAGATCTTGTATCTATTCCAAGCATCAATCCATCCCTCCTTCCAACCCAATCGAATTTAACGGGAGAGGAGAGGGTTGCTACTTTTCTTACAGATTATGCAAATAAATTAGGTATTGAAGTCCAAAGACAGGC
>JABGUO010000337.1 GCA_018646565.1 Opitutia bacterium
CAAGCTTGGTACATCCGACCCAACCTCTACGGACGCAATTTTATTAAACCTGGATATTGCCACCCTCGCTCCATCGATCACCACATTGGCAGCCACATCCACTGGGGCAACCAGTGCAAACTTTGAAGGCAATGTAACCAGCACCGGCGGTACAAACCCAGAGGTAAAAATCTTCTACGGTACAACCGACGGGGCAGATAATGCGGGTTCATGGGATAATGTTCTAAGCATTGGTGTTCAACCACTTGGCGAATTCTCTATCCTGATTGGTGATTTACAACCCTCTACGACCTACTACTACCGGGTACGTGCATTAAACGAAGCCTCTCCCAATGGAGTATGGGCATCTTCTTCCCAAAGCTTTTCCACCTCCTCTTCCAACTTAGCAATCGCAGCAAATGGCGCATTGACAAATGCCACAGGATCGACCGCTACTCTCTCGGCCAAAATTGCCAGCTTTGGTACTGGTACGATAAATTTTGCCCCCTACTCGCTCGATAATCCTGCCGATGCCCAGAGTGAGTTTCCAGGAATTACCCTGTGGTTGGATGCTGCTGATTCTGCAACCATTGTTACGGGTTCAGGGAACGAGGTAACCACTTGGGCAAATAAAATTGATACCACCGTTAAGATGCACAGCGCTACTTATAAACCTGACACTGGAGCCTCAATTAACGGTCTGAATGCGATTACCTATGACAAACGGGCTGATAATCAAATGGAGTACATGGATGCCAAAAAGAATGGTTCCACCAATTGGACACCGGCCACTTCCAACGGAGCAATTTCTGGAAAAGTTCAAAACCTCGTGCTCATTATGGCGGCAAGAATGGATGTCCGAAGAAGAAGTCATTTCCCATTTGGATTCGGATGGGGCGATCACTTCCCTTGGAGTAATGGACATGTTTATTGGAATCATGAAAGTGCTAGACCAACCTTCTCCATTGGTGGTAATGGAACTACCTTTGTGGTAACCTTGGTTCATTCAAAATCACTTGGAAAACAATTGGCATATATGAATGGGGCAAAAGTCTATGATGGTGCCCGCACCAATGATAACCAGCTTAGCAACATGGGCGTTTTCCGATGGCCCAGCAGTGATGCTGGAAGTAGCTATGGAATCGATTGGACTACGGGAGAGATCATGGTGGTCAGTGGAACAATGACAGATACTGCACGAGAAAGAGCAGAAGGATATCTTTCCCACAAGTGGGGCATCCCACTTACTGGTTCTCATACCTGGGCAGCAGCGTCTCCTTATTCAGATATTAAAAGTGGTGCAGATTTATCTCTACACTGGGGTGCCAGTGATGGAGGGACCACTCCAGGGTCTTGGGATAATGCTCTCGCTTTAGGAAAGAAGTCTCCCAATCTCGCGATTTGGCTCGATGCAAACGATGCTTCCTCCTTCAGCCTCTCCGGTAGTAATGTAACTGCCTGGAACAACCGGGCGGGTACGAGTTATAACTTCGACCAAAAATCGGGCGACCCTACGCGGATAAGCTTTGGAAATGGAAAATACGTAGTTAATTTCGATGGCAACGACCAGCTGTGGACCAACGATTCCTACACCAAACAAAACTACACAGTCCTCTCGGTAGCCCGCTACACCGGGGGAGATAACGAACGGATAATCGCTTCCAAAGACATCAATTGGTTACACGGTTTTTATGCTAATGAAACCGATACATTCCACTTCAATAGTTGGCTACACAATGGATCAAAAACCTATGATACCCGTTGGCATTTACACGCGGCTAATCAAAATGATTCCGACCAAGGTAATACATGGACCGACTTCAATCAGGGTGTTACCGATGGAGGCGGGTCTCACGACACTACCTGGTGGCCGGGTAAATTCTCTTTGGGTGCTCAAACAAACCTCAGCCAATCATCCAAGGGAGAAGTTGCGGAACTTGTTGTATTCAACGAAGTTCTTAGCACTACTGATCGTCAAAAAATTGAATCCTACCTTGCCCACAAGTGGGGATTGAGCTCGAACATACCAAGTTCTCATCCGTTTAA
>JABGUO010000338.1 GCA_018646565.1 Opitutia bacterium
ACAAAGAAAATGGTTTCGCAAATATTATCAGGCAGATCAGATTTTAATTCCAACAGGGGAAGAACTATTAAACTTAGACGATCTAATTTGGCATTCGGACACTTGACCGATGAGCCAACTTTTGGCTAGATTATAAACATAATATCAAACGAACCCAATCTACTGTATTGAAACCCCTCCAAAAAATAGCAATTGTAACGAATGCATCAAAGCCTGGTGCAGAAGCATTGGCATCTGAACTAGAGCAAATTGCCAAAGAAAGCGGAGTATCTACGGTCGTGACTTCAGATTTTCCCTGTCGAAACGGATTGATTGAAGGATCGGATGCCTGTTTTGTGGTGGGAGGGGATGGTACTTTACTTGGAATGATGAACGAAGCCGTTCGATATAATGTTCCCGTGGCCGGGATCCGACATGGGAAACTTGGATTTTTAGCCACTTTTTCTCCGGAGGAAATGGATCACTTCCTTCCCTTGCTTTTTGCGGGGCAATACCAGGTGAGGCAAAGAAGTATGATTGCATATAAGGAGGCGGGGGGCGAATCGAGGTTTGCCCTCAATGATTTAGTAATCAAGAGCGGAAGTAACGCTCGTTTGGCACGATTTTCTGTTTATGTTGAGAATGAAAGAGTGGCAGATTACGCTTGCGACGGGATTGTTTTTTCTACTCCCACTGGTTCAACGGCATATAATTTAGCGGCGGGTGGGCCGATTGCTCATCCAGATGCCCAGGTCGTTCTTATGACTCCTATTTCAGCTCATACTTTAACGAGTCGTAGTGTGGTATTTCCTGCGGGGGTTACCTTACAGGTGAAGGCCTTGGCAAATACGGAAGAGCCATTTGTTTCGGCCGATGGACAACCTGCTTTTGACAAAACTCCAGATTTCCCGGTACAAATATCGTTAGCGCAGGAAACTTTTCCACTACTTGAAGTAAAAGATCATTCTCATTTTCGTGTTCTACGAAATAAATTAAAATGGGATTAATGGAAAAGGAATGAACTTTTAAAACCGAACCATGCTTTCTTCTGGTACCCGTATTGAATCTACTCGCATTTTAAATTGGCTAGGGGAGGGTTCCTGTGGCCAAAGTTACCATTGTGAGGGTTCGGAGGGCGAAATTAAGGGACAAGAATTTTATGTAAAGTTAATCCCCAGGGAAGTTTCCGAAAGGAAGGGCTTTCAAGATTATTTCATTCAGGAGGGACAAGCCTTAGAGCAATTAGATGGACCTGGTATCTGGCCGGTTTTAAGCACCGGTGTGACGAAGTGGAAGCATTGGTTCCGATATTCCTGGCTCGCAGGTAAAGAGATTAAAGTTGAAATTAAGCAGGAGGGGGAAGAGGGGGAGACCAGTATCGAAGAGGTTCGATATATTCGAACGCTTGAAGATCTTTGTGACTACGCGATAACCGAAATCTCACCCGAACAGTTGTTGACTATTATGATCACCATGCACCAAGGGCTATACAAAGCTCATTTGTCTGGTGTCTGCCATGGAAACTTAAAACCTTCCAATATTTTGGTCCAACAAAACAAGGACGGAGAGTGGGAAAGTTCAATTACAGAATTTGGGCTTTATCGATTGAATTTATTTACTCCTTATGGATTATCTGATGAAGAGAAAAAAGAGGTTACGGTGATGAATATCGATGGTCGTGCCTCTTTTCTTGAAGGAGAAAAATTTCGTCCCGAGGACATCGATCATCAGCAATTACCCGAGGAAAATTGGGATTTATTTGCCTTTGGTAAGGTCGTTTTTGGGATCATTGAAAAAGCAAAGCACAATTCTGATTCACTTCATGAATGGAAAGACTGGGAAGAATGGGCATCACGGGCGACCGGAAAAGAACAACGGGAACCTTTCCTTTCCGTCGCTCATTCAATGGATGCAATGCCCCATGTGGGTGATATTTCTCGTTTTGGAATAAAAGTGGAATCAGATTCGAGTGAGTCCAATGTTGACTTAGAGGAACTTCGGTTGAAAAGAGAACTGAAGTTTCAACTAAAGGAAAAACTGAGCACCCTAAAAGCAAAGCGTGGAATAACCGCATTAATTGGAGGAGTTTGCTTTGTGTTTTATTTAATTTATTCGATTTATCTGTTATTGGCTCCTGCTCCATGGACAGAGTATTCACTCGAAGGTTTATTGGACAGTTATCAAATGGGGGCTGGTCTTTTCAGTGGCCAAGCATGGGGTATTGTGCCCGGTAATTATGATGAAGAGGGAGATGGTGGGCAGGATGTGGTCGGAGAGTGGAGTAAGGAAGATGGATTTTTTGTTTTAAAATTTAAACGCTTTAAAAAAAGCAGGGAAGAAGAGAGTGGGAAAAAGTTATGGCAATTTATAGGCGATGGAAAAACCTCGGACGAAGATTATTTCATTTGGGAGGATTTTCTTCAGTACGACCGTGCAAGGGATGCACTCCTCCTTATTAAGAGGAAAGATTCTCGTTCTACTTATTTGCCAGGGGTTCGGGAAAATGGTGTGCCCCGATTATTTCCTGAAGGACGAATTAAAACGAGCTTTGGTAAGATCAAGAAATCTGAACTTCTGTTCGTGAAAGAAGAAAAGAGTAGTACTCGTTGGTCTTTGTTTTTTGCCTTGGGTTTTATTCTCGCCAGTTTTATGTATCATAGAGAATTAAAAAAATTAGTCCTGACAAACGGAGAAATGGTTGAATAAAATAAATTTTCCCTGTTAACTAGTTCTTTAATGTGTAGTACCAAGAAATGGGTGGAATGGAAGAAATGGTTATGTGCTCTTTTTTTGAACCTTTTCTTGGTGTCCTGTTGGCAGAAAGATCCGAGTGGTAGTTATCAGGGGGAAATTAAAGACTGGGTTTACGAGGTCTATGAGGCTCCATTAATCACCCAAGGAAATGTATGTGAAATTGAGGTAATTCTCAAGCAAGTATCGGAAGGTTTCCTTTCACAGCTCATTTTTCAACACCCAAAAATGGAAAAGGTAACCAGGACAGGAAAATGGAAGGTGGAGGATGGATATCGAAGTGTATTTTTTAATGATGGTAAATCCCCGTCTGAGTATTTTCTTGTCAAAAGCGGTGCTCGATTCGCCTTTCAAACGAAAGAGGGGCTTAGCAATGATGACGGAAGTCCTATTTTATTAATGAGAAACGAAGGTAAGTCCCGCAAGGCATCTTATCCCTTTCAGATTTCATTTTTGGAGGATGATGTTGTTCGTATTGAAACCTCGGAGGAGGATATTGCCTACACTGGAAAATGGAAATGGGGGGGCAATCAAATTTCTGTCAGTGTCGCTATGGCGGAAGAAAAGAAGGAAACTGGTAGTAAACCGGCAGAAACTTATAAATACTTTTTGACCTGGGAAGAAGAGGGGGGGGACAATCTTTATTTAGAAAAAATGGTGATCACCCGGCCCTTTTTAAACGAAGATGGAACGAGGCGTCAAAGTTGGATGAGTTCTTTGGTTTTTTCGGATCGCCCTGTACTTAAACCAAGATAATTCAGGATTTTTTGAATATTCAAAGGTTTGACGTATTGTGCATCATGTTCATGATCTTCTCTTTTAAATTATACAAAACCTCATGATTACAGCATTACAAAATTTTATTTCAAAGAAAGGAAAGTTCGTCTTTGTACTTTTACTTTTCGTGGTGGTTATTTCTTTTGTTCTTTACCTGGCACAAGGCACTTCGATTTTTGATCTTTTGCCTGATCCCAACCGGGAAAAGAAAGAATTCTATGGTTCCGATCTTAATAACCCGGATGAAATGCGTTTTTTATCAATCGAGAATCGGGTTGCCTCTGACTTTGGTGCAGTGGTTCCGCCTCTTGAAGATAGCATGCTCGAGGCCGACAAAAAGTTCTTCGAGTCTTTACAGGCTCAGTTACAGGCTGCCTTCCAGGCAGACCAAGGAGATATTGACCGTTCCGCTTTGCAAAGACTTTTTGGTTTTATGCAATCGTGGCCTAACTTACCCAAGAATTATAAGGTCCAAGAAATTGCCCGTTCCGGTATTTACGATCCCGTTTTTTCTCAAGCAGCAATCCGGGCAAAATTAGTTATGGAAGGTCAGGCAAAGTCGTGGTCTTATTTGTCAGATACTGAAAGTCATATTGGGATAAACGACGGATTTAATCGTTATGTTCGTGAACTTGTTCCCTCTTTGATTTCGGATGAAAATCGCTCTCGTGCCTTGAAGCTTGTTGGTGTTCGCCAAGGGGTTAAAACAAGTTTTGTAGAGTCCACATTATTCTCTCATTTTCGTGCTAATCAAGTAGATCGGATATATTCTGATGGTGGTTTTACTCTAGA
>JABGUO010000042.1 GCA_018646565.1 Opitutia bacterium
GAACACGGAAACTACCATCCTCCGCATAAATTACTTGGGCATGATCAAGAGATAATAAACTGAATACCCGCTCAACTCCCACTACATTTACAGCCTGCCAAAGCCGATTCAGTACTAGTGTTTGATAGCTTGTCTCCATCCGTCCCTAATTTAAGGAAATAACATGCTAACCTGTCAAAGGCTTTTTATTCTTTTTTTATATTAACCCGCTACGAACAAAATAACATAAAGATATAACTCTCTACTCAGAACCTATTCAGAAATCCTAATAGCTCCGACCGTTTTTGTTTTCGTAAAAATTGAGGAATGCTTTGTGGGCAACGCGATATCCACCGGGAGTTGGATAATCTCCGGTAAAATACCAGTCACCCGGATGATCCGGAAGGGCTTCGTGTAGATTTTCAATCCCTTGGTAAATTACCTCAACCCGGGGCTCACCATTCAATTCACTTGGAGTTACTAACTCTGCTACCTTATTAGAAATTTCTTCTGGGGTGAAATTCTCGTACACTTTTTTTACATGATTCACCAAATTGGGACGAGTTTCTTGTAACGCTTCGCGACAATTCTTCGCAACTTCAGCCAACAATCCATTAAATCCCCGTTCTTTGATCAGGGCGACTGCCGCCTGAAATGCAATGAACTTACCCAATTCAGACATATCAATTCCATAACAGTCCGGATAGCGAATTTGGGGAGCAGTGGAAGCGATTAACAATTTTCTAGGCTTCGAACGCCCCAAAATCTTTAGAATACTTTGCTTCAGGGTGGTACCGCGAACAATGGAGTCGTCAATACAGACAAGGGCGTCCTTCTTTTCTCGGATCACACCATAGGTAATATCATATACATGGGAAACCAGTTGATTTCGGCCGGATTCCTGGGAAATAAAAGTGCGTAGCTTAATATCTTTATTGGCAATCTTTTCTCCCTTTGGCCAATTATCCATTACCAATTCGTTGATTAATTCATCGGTTAATTCGCCCTTATTTTTAGCCTCAATTAACTGTTGCTGAACTTCTGCGCGGCGGACCAATCGAAGTTGTTCCATAAACCCGTAATATGCACTCTCTGCAGTGTTGGGAACATAGCTAAATACACTGTTTGAAAAATCATTCCCCACAGATTTAAGTACATCTGGAACTAACAGAGCGCCCAGCATTTTTCGCTCGGCATAAATATCGGGATCATTTCCACGTGAAAAATAAATCCGTTCAAAAGAACAGGCAGTCTCTCGAGCTGGATCATCTGCAAATCTTTCGACTTCAAGGTCACCATTGGCTTTTGCCACGACAATCGTACCAGGTTTGATCTCCTTTACTTGATCTACCTTTTTATCAAATACAGTCATCAATGGAGCACGCTCGGAAGCAACTGCAATCACCTCTTCATCCTCGAAATAAAATCCTGGACGAATGCCCAATGGATCACGCATAGCAAAGGCATCGCCATTTCCAATAATCCCAGCAAGGGCATAACCACCATCCCAATGCTCCGATGCTTTTCGAAAAACATCAGGTAAATCTACCCGCTCGCCAATCCAGCTGGCAAGCTCGTCTCCTTCAATCCCTTGGTTGGCAGCTTCTGCAGAAAGTTTATCGTTAATCGCATCCAAATGATACCCCGTTTCTTCAAGTATTGCCTGCGTGTCAGTATCAAAGACGGGGTGCTGTCCGCGCTCGACTAATTTCTGATTGAGTTCTTCGACATTGGTCAGGTTAAAATTCCCCGCCACCATGAGATTTTTCCCGGGCCAATTACTTTTGCGAAAATATGGATGACAAGTGGTGGAACCATATGCGCCCGAGGTTCCGTATCGAAGGTGCCCCATAAGAATCTCACCCCCATAATCAAAGTGCTTTTTGTAAGTTTCTGGAAATTCTGGAAATGCGATTCCATCTTTAACCATTTGATCCAATTTGCCATGTTGACCGCCAAAGATTTTAGATAATGCCTTCGAACTCGTGCTCCGTTCCCGAAACATAAATGCTTCGCCCGGGGGCATATTTAATTTCATCGACCCAATCCCAGCACCATCCTGCCCTCGATTATGCTGCTTTTCCATCAATAGGAATAACTGATTAAAACCCCATAATGGAGTGCCATACTTCTGTTCGTAATAAGCCAATGGTTTCCGTAAGCGGACTAGGGCAATTCCGCAGTGGTGGCCGATTTCATCACTCATGGTGGTTTAGCTATGATTCATTTTCTCAGGTATGGATTCGCTCCAAGTCTTATGCAGTTGATTGACCGAAGAATCAAGAATTTCATTACCCGACACTGAAAGTTTTAACCGTCCGGATGAATCGGAGTATCCTAATGGATCAATGCTCAATCCATTTTGGCCCGCAGATTGAATAATTCCCTCACTTTCGCTTTTGGATACTGCAATCAAGACACGGCCCTGACTTTCTCCAAAAAGGAGGGCGTCCAGTCGATTGGATTTCCCTTTGGAACCGATTGAGAGCGATGCTCCAATGTTCGGGTTTTCAAAAAACATTTCAGCCAAAGCAACCAAAAGTCCACCTTCAGCAATATCATGTGCAGCATGCACATGCCCGTCTTCAATTTGTTGTATTAGGAAATCCTGAACTTTCTTCTCGGATGCCAAATCAACATCCGGACAAGTTCCCTCTTTTTTTCCATATTCAGTCTGGAGAAAATAACTTCCCCCTAATTCATGAGGTAAACCGCCGAGCAGAAAAATTGATTGATCAGCTTGTGAAATAAAGCTTCGGGTCACGCTTGTTGATTTTTCAATTAAGCCAACC